>CAYPLU010000008.1:10334-11888 GCA_964411775.1 uncultured Gammaproteobacteria bacterium
ACTTCCCACTTCTTCTTCCCGACTGGACCAACAGTTTTGTAGCCCAGAACTGCGGGCCTAGCAGGATGCTTCATTGTTACAGCTTTACTTGTCATTGCGGCCTTTGTTCGGTACCCGGTATCGTCACTGGATTTTTTTGACATAGCAAACTCGATTGCTACCATTAATTGGTCAGATGAAGAGTTGGTGAATATCTTTGTTGGTGTATAAATGTGCTTGATTACATCACTCTGCATGTACCACAGAACCATTCCCCCGTCGGCAAAGTTTCTTGCTAAACGACTTATTTCAGTGCAGATAATCCCGTCAACTCTGTTTTTTGAGTCCTTAAGGTAATCCAACATTTTCGAGAAATTGTCTCTTGCGAAGGCTTCATATGCTGTTTTATCGTCTTCAAAAGGTGCATGAACAAGTTTTAATTTGTATTTTTGCAATGCTTCCGTAACAAATTCTCGTTGGTACTCAAGCGAATTAAGCTGCTTGAGCGCCTCTCCCTTCTCAGGGTCCTCAATAGATTTACGGATATAAGCCACTACGCGATTGTTTTGGCTTGGCAACTCCTCAGTCATAATCACCTTTCATTACGCTCTCGCGGAACCTTTCCATTACATTTTTTATCGGTTCTTGTTTTGAGGACTTTTTAATCTTTTTTAGTTCATTCAAATCGGTGTTAAATGTTCGGATGGTCTTGACCTTTCCATCTAACAATACGTCTTCGTAAGTTACCTTAGCTTGCGGCTCCGTATAAATTCTCCTCGTAAGATTTACGAATCGCTTGATGTCATCCAAAATGGTGGCGACTTCCCCATCAAGCAAAGAACTGTCACGCCTTTTCAGATACTCAACTATTCTTTTTCGTGCTGGGGATTCAATCTCATTGTTACTGCGGTAAGGAGAGCTTTTAGTTTTTACTGCTTTCATCAGGCTCATTATGTCACACCCTCACTACCTCTAACAGTTTTCAGCTTTACGCCACCCCGCTTGCACAGCCTCTCCCTCTGTGCAAAACATCCGTTCTCCGGCGGTAGCGTCTATCACTGTTTTGTTATAGCTTTGGCAACCAGGTAGGTGATAAATCTTCTCACCGCTCGAACTAATGTTGCCTTTGATATTGCACTCAGCAGGGGGTGCTGTGTCAGCTGGCCGAACCTTGCCGACCGGCACCGTCGGTACAGTTTGTGACGCCTCTTTTTCCTTACAACCTGCCCAAAGACCTAAATTATTCTTTGAGGCTTCTTGCTGGGACGTTCGGAATTTTTCCTGGTAAGCAACATCCGGCGGATAAGTGGAAGCGTAAGCGTATCCTTCCAAAAGAAGAACATTGTTCACAAACTGACCATCATCCAAATAAACATATCTGAGCAGACGGCCGTACTTGTCGGTCTCCGAAACGTCCTTCTCCAATCTAACTTTTTTGCCTTCAACGAGGAGCCGATTCTTTTGATAGGCCTCCTCAGCAAAACACTGAACGGGCTTGGTGGGGTGATGCAGCTCGGGGGTATCCATTCCGATGTAGCGTACAGTCTTCCCACCCTCGATTTCGATGGTGTCACC
>CAYPLU010000008.1:11898-13593 GCA_964411775.1 uncultured Gammaproteobacteria bacterium
GCCTCCGTCGAAGGCAAGGGGCTTTTGGGCTGCGCCAACTTTTGAGCTTGTTTGGGAGCAGTATGTTCAATTTTAGGGGTAGGCTGACTGTGTCCGTCAAGACTAGCAGCGAGGAATGCCGCAGCACACAACGCAGTTAGTATCCATTTAATTTTCTTATTCCAATTAGTTTGTGACCACATCAGAAACAGTCCTAGGGGAAAGAAGAGAACTAATGATGCTATAACCCAGCGGTTTTTCTTAAACCACGGAGGTGAAGTTTTTGCCTCCATAACGACCTATTTTAGCCTAAAGTTTCCATATATGGAATGGTAGTAAAATACCACCTTCGAGATACTAGCTTCATGCGAGGCTATTCTCAAGATAATCCATTCTCAACAGAAAGGAAGCTTCTGGGCTCCAGAATTAAAAAGTGGCGTGAGCATAACGACTTGACTCAAGAGAGTCTTGCTGAACGGGCCCACGTCGATGTTTCGTACTTAGCAAAAATAGAAAATGGGTACGTAAACACGACCATCCGATATTTGGTGAAAATTTCCAAAGGATTGGGCATTAAGACGCGCGATTTAATCGACTTCTAAACAAGAACAGCTAAAAAATTTCTCAAAACCCTCATTTTAAGCACGGGTTTTCGGAAATCGCTGTTCCCACTAAAATCTATGCCTTTTTTGCCAAGCATGACCGATTATGGAAAACCCCTTTTTTAGGCATGAGTTTTCCAAGTCGTTTTTTGCGAAAATTCCGCTACGCGCACGACTTTCCGCAAATCTAGACAATATACTAAACGGGTTTAGCGCTGTTGTGCTAATTGCTTGCTCTAAATACTGGGATATAATCAGCTTAATGCCCACGAACAAATGCTTCAGATATTAAATATCTATACATCACTTTTCACCATTTGCGCCTTTTATATAGCATGGGCAGCATTTTATACAGAGCGTAGCTATAGGTTGAAGGCTAAACTTGAAGATAAAAAGGATATTTTAAGGTCTATTGAAAAAGAGTTAAGACTCCTGGGAACGTGGCTCAGCGGCTCCTATGACAATAGCAATTATGAGTTGCTGCAGGACCCGAATCACTCTTTCCACATGATATATGGACTCAATAGAAACGATGCAATTAAAAACGCCGTGTCTTTGAAATCCGTCACTCTACTATCTGAGGACCTTTTGGAAAGCCTATTTGTACTTAATCAAAAACTTGCGAGCTTCGACCAACATATAAATCGGCTTATCAACTTTAACTCTTCTGACCCGGTAACCAGTACTAAGGCTTTTTATTACTATGATAGGTTTTTTGCCAAGCTGCTTAGGGACGGGAAATGGAAGATGTTCGAAAAGTTGGCAAAACGGTTATCAACCGGTGGAAAACTTTTACCTGAAGAGATTTATCTTGTCGGAAGCGTGCGAATGTTAAAGGACCTGCATGTAATGGGAATTGGTTCCGAAACGGTCCCCACCAGCCTAAGGTACTCTTACCTTCTTGCGTTCAACCTCCTTGAAAAGGAACACCTTCGTCTCGAGGATGAGAACCAGTTCAAACAACCGGTCGTTTTCAGAATTCTAAACTTCATTGTGCTTGGCTCCTTGGTCTGGTTTATAATGGCCATGTTTCCGTATCTACTTAAGATGTTTGTCTCTTTCGCCAGTGCCATTAGAAATAACGTTGAACTGACAACAGTGTTATTGGTTGCGC
>CAYPLU010000008.1:13603-18012 GCA_964411775.1 uncultured Gammaproteobacteria bacterium
CCCCCAAGCGGCTTACGCATTACGGGAGGGTATATTTTATCTGAGAAATAGCAGACAATATATAAAATCGAAAGGCGGGCACGCAAATGAATCCAAAAACTATCCTTTGTCTCTCAAATTTATTGAGGTAAGGAATGGTTTCATCAATTTTTTTGTGGCGGGGTTGATAGGGTGCTATTTCGCTTTCATTAGGCTACCGCGCTTAGCAAGGGACGGCCCCTTGAGTACGGCCGATTTGGCATTGCTTGTGATTTTGCTTATTGGGTTGTTTGGACATTTGTGCGTCATATCAAAGAATCTCACCGATGGTCTACAAGCCATTCTTAATTCTCTGCTCAAGAATAAATAGGCCGAGGCAACCCCACCATTTACGAATGTTTTAATTTATAATAGGGGCGACGTAAACATCATGACAAAACGAGAAAGTGACATAACAGTCGAGCCATCCAGCGAGTCTCCAGCAAGCGTTCCTGTGGCGAAAGAGGCAAGTAGTGGAGCGTATGGCAACTTAAAACGACAACTAGATGACAAGGAATTAACTAATCCCGCCGTCGGCAAAATGCTGATTGCTCAGATTGATTCTTTATCGAGTGAAAAAACTAGTTTAGAGGCTTTCAGAGAAGCTTTTTATACGGCGGACAAAAAGGCAGCAATTTTTGAGGAAAAAGCCAAGGGGGAAGACAAGTTCAAAGCAATCCATTCTCTTTTCCTTACGATTGGAGGAATTATTATCGGACTCATACCATCCGCCGGTAGTTGGCCTTTTCAATTAAGCCTATTCTTGTGTGGTGCCGTCGCCATTGGCGTTAGCCTTTATTTTGTTTTCTTTAAGAAATGAATATAAATATCGTAAAAGTCTTGAATCCGGGCGACTCACAACAGGAGCGAGTCCACCTTAAAGCATCTCAGGATACAGACCTAGGAAGATTCCTCGTTTTCAATACCCGACAAATTTCTCCAGGCAAAATATCGAGCAACCTCGAAACGGTATATTGGTTTCCAGACCAGTCGCTAAAGGTCGGAGATGTCGTTGTCCTATACACGAAAAGTGGCGCTGACAGTCAAAAGACAAACGCCGATGGTACCACCACCTATTTTTATTATTGGGGGTTGAGCAGCCCCCTATGGGCATCTCGGCCAGACCACGGACCGATGGTGTTGGAGCTGGCAACATGGGAGTTCAAAAAATCTATCTCTGAATAACTCCGTCGTTTTCTTTACTTGTTTATTGGAACAACTTCTAGTGAAACTGGCCTACCTCAATGGACTATTTTTTGAGGGTGAATGGGATTTACCGTTAAGTCTGCAAAAACGGGGTAGCTCCTTACTGATAGAGAGTCTAGATTCAAGATTTTATTTAAGTAGAAAGTTCTCACGGCTTTCAACTGGGGGAGCCAGCATTTTTTAGCTTCGAATTTTAGAAACCCTCAGTGGACGTTCGAACTTTTTGCGGCGGCAGAAACTCCGAAGGGGATATAATTAACAGAATGAAGATTTTGGTTTTTACCGAAGGGACAGCAACTTTACCCGCTGCTGTTAAAGATTTAAGCCGGGAAGAAAAAGTTCGGCTTAACTTGGCAAACGATCCTCTTTTCCATAATTTTGCTGACTATATTCCTGCCAATAACGTTGTTGACAAACTAAAAGGCTGGAAAAGCCAGGGTGCAACAATTTACTATCTGACTTCCCGCACCTCACCTGAAGAAATTACTATCGTTCGGAAAGCTCTTGAGACTTATGGTTTTCCTGACTCCGGAAATCTTCTTTTTCGTCAAAACGGACAAGACTATAAAGATGTTGCCGAGAAGTTAATGCCAGAAATTTTTATTGAGGATGATTGCGAAAGTATCGGGGGAGATAAAGAAATGACTTCCACTCATTTCAGTTTGGAGGCAAAGGAAAAGATTAAGACTATTGTTATTAAAGAGTTTGAAGGAATTGATCACCTACCGGATAATTTGGATCAATTGCAGAGGTTTTGATTATAGTAGAATACGCATATGAAAATTTATTTATGTCGTCATGGGCAAACAACCGGAGATATAGAAGATCGGTATGGCGGGAGCTATGATGATCATTTAACCGACGAGGGCAAAAGCCAAGGCCAAAAGTTGGCAGAACAGTTAAAAGGAAAAGGGATTGAGAAAATTTATACAAGTTCTTTATCTCGAGCGGTAGAAACATCAGAAATAATAAAAGGCAGTGTTGATTGTGACGTTGGAGTGGTTGCCGATTTGCAGGAACGAAACCAAAACGGAATTTTATCTGGTTTAACTAGGGCTGAAGCAAAAGAGAAATATCCGGAATTAGTAGAAGAAGTTAAGGACTATAAGAATACGATAACCGGAGCGGAAAGCTATGAGGATTTTAATAAAAGAATATTATCGGCATTTTTTACATTAGCTAAATCGGACCACAAAATCATTGCTATTGTTTCCCATGGGGGACCGATTAGAGTTATCCTGCGACAGGTTTACCCTAATGCTCAATTCGCCATCGAAGACTGTGCCTTTGCTGAACTGGAGGCTAATGGAAAAGAAATAAAGATCCTTAACTTAACCGGTATTCAGATTAAAAACTCTTAAATTTGAGCGTAAAAGTTCCGAATCGAGTCTACTGCTCGGAGCAGGGCCTTTTTGAACCTGATTGGTTAGTCCCTTTATTGGATGTTAGAACCTCCGGTTTGTAAACTAAGGAGAACTACATTATCAGCTTTTCTATCGCTTCTGCGTTTACCCAGATAATCGCCTCAGGCAATACCATCTCTTCGTCGTTGGGGAGAACAACAACTGTTCGGGGACCTGACGTATCTAGAACTCCCAGACGGGCAAAGTTAGCTTTAAATTCCCCGAGTTGTGGGGTTTTTTCGATGCCCCACGGTCCAGGTGGGATATCTAGTCCAGGTTCTTTGTCTACCATAACTTATTGGATTGTACCATTGTTAGATGGCACAGGTAATAGTTCTAAAAGTCATCTTAAGGGAGAGTATATTAATTAAGTATCTGTTGCAGAGATATGTTACTATTAATTTAGGGTGAAATTATTCACACGGGTGTCTAAGGTATTTTTAGTAATTGTGTTCCTCGGGCTTTTTTGTGCCTCTGTTGCCTTAATAACTAACCAAGTCCAAGCTCAAGAAATTAAGAATGGGCATACGTCCAATACTCCAAAAGACATCCTTATAGTAAAATTGGCAAACAGTGTTAGTGGAGTTGATGAAGCGAATAATTCTGAGATTCCTTTTGATTCTATCCTTGAGGCTAATCGACCGGAAGCTCTAAAAGAGATTCACTCCGACTACGGAATCTCTTCGATTGAAACAGTTTTTCCAAACCCACAAGATGAGGGCCTTGGGCATGTCTTCAAATTGAAACTGAAAAAGGATGCGGATTCCTTGGTGTCGTCATTAGATAGACACAAGATTAGTGTTGAGGTAAATTATGCTCACAAAGATTACTGTAATGGATTCTCGACGTTTGTCCTCGCCGTGACGTATTGGTCATCGTTTGGCTGCTGGGGTAAAAGCTTTGACGATATGTGGCCATTAAAACCGTATCGGATGAATCTGCAGCCGGTCTGGGATCCTGCTGGTTTAAATACCAATGGTTCAGGGAAAATCGTTGCTGTTGTTGATACAGGACTTGATACGACACATCCGGATATCCAGGGAAATTATGTAGCGGGGTGGAATTTCGTAAATAATAATTCAGATGTTATGGACCGCGTAGGGCACGGGACGGCTGTCGCCGGA
Organism: uncultured Gammaproteobacteria bacterium; assembly: GCA_964411775.1. GTDB lineage: Bacteria > Patescibacteriota > Microgenomatia > JAMCZE01 > JAMCZE01 > CAYPLU01. The sequence continues at coordinate 17,355 of CAYPLU010000008.1, forward strand.
GTGATTGCGGCTGTGGGAAACAACAGTAAAGGTATTATTGGTGTAGCGTATGGAGCAAAAATTATGCCGCTTAAGGCTATAGGAAATGACGGTTTAGCAAATTCATCGAGGCTTGCTTCCGCAATCCAATATGCCACTGATCACGGTGCAGATGTCATTAACAACAGTTGGATTTGCGATGATTTTGCTTGTCCCTCCGATCCAGTGCTGGAAGACGCTGTCCGATATGCCAACCAGCAAAATGTCATCACCGTGTTTGGCGCAGGGAATGATCAACTTCCTGTCGAATTCTTTAGCCCACAAAATTTAAAATCCACAAATAAAAATCTTACCGTAAGCGCCTCGATTCAAAACGATAATTTCGCAGACGGGTTCAGCCAATACGGTGCTGGTATTGACGTGGCAGCCCCCGGATCAAATATTCTAACTTTAAAAGGGCTTTATTGTCCGTATATTTGCAGTATTGCACCGATAATAGGTCTAAACTACGTCGTTTTTGACGGAACATCTTTTTCAGCTCCATATGTAAGCGGACTGGTCGCCCTGGTCAAGGCGAAGCATCCGACTTTTAGTGCGTTTCAGGTAGTTTCAGCAGTGAAAGACGGGGTGGTCGATATTGAAGATCCAGGAATAGACATTTATTCAGGTACGGGGAGAG
>CAYPLU010000008.1:18022-29477 GCA_964411775.1 uncultured Gammaproteobacteria bacterium
TCAGTATCTACTTCGTCGCCGATTATAGCAAAAGTCACCAAACCATATGCCTGGGATTTCGGTCAAGTCTCTAATAGTATATTGACTATTCAGGGCACAGCAAACGGTGCGACGTTTGATAATTATAAATTACAGTATGCTACCAGAGCTAACTATCTCTCCGGGTTTACTGATTTTTATAGTTCGACAACACCTCTGCAAAATGCCGATTTAGGAACGTTGAATCTGTCTTCTTTTCCGACGGATGACTATCTTATTAGACTTAAAGTGCACAGTACCGATGGAAATAACTATTTCTCCATGGGTGAATTCTCCTGGGAAAAACCAACCGTCAATACCATTCCAGCTGGTATTGGTTTCAGAACCAGACCAAAAATTTCAGGCAATTATGTCGTTTGGGAAGATTCCAGACAATTTCCCTCAACGAAATTACAATATGTAAACAGCTGTATACTCTATGATTCTTCTCTTTCCGACGAATGTGACATCTATCTTTATGATATTTCAAATAATTCTACTGTTGGTATTTATACCGGCCCGTATAAGCAGGGCCATCCTGCCATATCCGGAACCAAAATTGTCTGGGAGGACGGTAGAAATGGAGTACGTCCCAATATTTGGGGATGTACTTATAATCCGGTGCTAAAGACATGTGGGTCTTACACACAGTACAGTAACGATACGGTAGACTCTATTAATCCTACTATCTCGGGGAACTTATTGGCCTGGGAAAGAGTACTATCAGGAACCAAATTAAGAACAAGCCGTATCAGAATTTTTGATACCAGTTCAGGCACGTCATTTGATATTCCTCTTCCACAGGGAGTGGTCAGCCAAATTACTCCCCAGCTTTCAGGCTCGAGAATGATATGGGTCGAAAGAAATACAAGCGGTTCTTATTCTTTACTCACGTGTGTCGTGGATATTCCAGCACGGCAGTGTCCCAGACAGCTTATCTCCGATACGCTAAGTGATGTCGATGGATTAAATTTTGTAAATCAGGAAGCCTATCCGGTTTTAAATAGTAATAAGCTTGCCTGGATTGATAAAGTTAACGTAGGTGGTGACAATATTATTAAATATTGCAGTTTTGTTTCAGGTAGTTGCCCAGTCGTCTCGGTTTCTCAATCACAAGGAATGACTACTACTGCAAATTTAGCTATTTACGGAAATATTATTATCTGGGACCAAGAGGATTACTTTAAGAGTGCGGATTACGTGGATACTGGAAACGAGAATGGTAATGGTCACGATGGAAATCTTTATGCCTATAATACCGCAACGCTGGCATGGCAAAGAATTACAAGCTACCGCCTGGATGATTATGATCCGACAATTTCCGGCACATATCTTATCTGGTCCAGAGCACAGTTTACCTCACCCCTTTACGGATCGGATCTTAAATACTACCGGCTTTCAGATTTGGGTCTCCAACCATAAAAGTTAAATAGGGACAGGGACTATATTAGAGTTAATGTCCAAAATTTTCTTGGTTATTATCCTTGGCGCAGTTTTGGTTGGAGCGGTGGTTTTTAGTTATCAGTATAAATTTGGTCCAATGGCTAAGTCGCCCGCTGCATCTGTGCCGTTGGCTAATGGCAAAAATCTCGATGCTCTGGAAAAATATTGTATGGAAGAGGCTTTAAAACTTCCTCGCCCCCAGTTTACTTATAAGAAAGTTGATGGACCAACCAGAAGCGGACCAATGCCTTGGATAAACAAATACATGCCAAAAGAGTTGAAGGAGAGCGAGAAAATCGGCTGCACTCTGGCCTATCGATTCGATGGGGATGCTGCCTATAATAGCGTTGGTCTTGAATACCCTGGCGAAGGTCTTAAGTTTAATCCAATAGTCTACGAAAGATTCACCGCGTCAATGAAGACTTCCTGGGAGTTGGTAAAAGGAGAGCAGAATATCTACAAGAGAGAGAATTCACAGATGAAGACTGTGGACTATGTGGACATCTTTAATGGGGGGTTAGTAATGTATGTTAAATTCAACACTCACTACAGGTAATGGCTCTTACTTCTCGTAGACAACGAAGTCGATAAAAATGGCGTTGGCACCAAAGTCGGCCGTGACGAATTCCATCGTCCCAAGGGCTTTGTTTTCCCGGGTAAAGATCAGTGGGAAACCTTTATAGCTATAACCAGGTCGGCCACTGTCTTTATCATTCAGAGGTGATATCTTTTGCCAACTCTTGGCTATGGCTGCTGAAAAGACCTGGTCGGCATTTTCCTCAAAAGCATTGAGCAACTTTATATCGATGCCGTACTCCACGCCTAACGAGGAGTAGGCCTCCCTGGGATCATACTTGTACCATAGGCCACAAGCCTTTGTCTTATAAAATTTATCGTTGGGGATTTTACTCTGAAGTGAGACGTTGGGGATAGAGTAGAAGTGAACCCCGCCGTCCAGACCTTTGTTGGCAAACGGAGCTTTCGGGAGTTTGACTGCTTCCTCGCGACAATATTTTTCTAACCACTTCGGATCATTTTTATCGACCTTGGCAGCTTCGGTTTGAGAAGCAACAATGTTTTTTGTTGCCGGTGTTTGCACAAGTTTACCTTTAAAGTTAAGGTAGGCGGCAAAAATGATGACAGTAATGGCGACTAAACCGATCAGGTATTTGGTCATATATCCAATTTAAGGGAATCCAGAATATTTTGCAAGATCGCTTCGTTAAGATTTTTGTTTTCTCCTTTCACAAAAAGATATGTCCTTTGGAGGAGGGCTAATTTTGTTCTTATTTTCTTCTTTACACCTCTTGCTATTGATGCAATGATGTAATTATCTAATTAATTTCCTTGAAAGGGGGTGAGAATATGGCAAGTAAAAATAATGGCGGGACTAATCTCGTTGTTTATCTGGTGATAACTGTTTTAGTAGGTGGTTTAATTGGTTATATGATTGGTCAAAATAGCAAGCCGTTTTCCGGAAGTTACATGAGTCAGACTGCCTCGATGATGAAAGATAGCGGCTCTACCATGATGCAAATGGGAAAAATGATGATGAGTGGTGGCCAAATGATGCAACGGAAGAGTCAGGGGTATGGAGATTTAGAAATGATGCAACAAGGTAAGGAATTGGAAGAGAATGGCTCTATGATGCAAAGTAAAGGAAACGGTGTGTTGGAAAGAGGAAGTGGTATGACGCAAATGATGGGTCAATAACCTTTTCTTGTCAGATGAAGCGATAAAATATTTAAAATCTAAAAGGCCTGTTATTCACTTATATCCAGCACAGATTAAAGCTTTGAAAATATTCAAATGAAGACTGAGGCAATACTTACGTGTCCGAAATGTAATACCGCACAAAAGGTTCGAATGCCTACCGATGCATGTCAACATTTCTACAAATGCACAAATTGTGGTGAAATGTTAAAACCTAAAGATGGCGAATGTTGTGTATTTTGTTCCTATGCGGATAGCAAGTGTCCGCCAAAGCAAGAAGAAGCGTTGGTAAAGGAGTAGTCTGGAAGAAGGGGGGTGAAAAATAATGAATATTAGGAAATTTTTAGTAGGAGCAGTTGCTGGAGCAGTTATGCTCGGCGCTATGGCTGTTCCGGCATTTGCAGCAGGCGGATTTGGTGCTAACGGCTACAATAATACGGCAAGACTTTTTAATGGAACTCTTCTTCAATGGTGCACGGCGAAGAGTATTGATCCCTTGTCTTGTCCCGCTTATGGGTTTGGGTCAAATAACGATCGGATCGTCATGAAGTGGAACGCAGAATGGGATAGAGGAAATGCGGAAGGATGGGCCAATGCACCATATAATGCTTGGACAGACAACCAATGGAATGGAAAGAACGGAGGATCTGGTGTTGTTTGGCACTACAAGATTGTTTGGGTAGGCGACTACCTTGCCGATCCGACACTGGTTCCTGACGGAGCCTATGGAATATGGGGGCAATTCGCAGTGATTATGGATCAAGGAGTGGATCCGATTACAGGCCACACTTGGTTTGCTCGTGGTAATCCTGCCGGTTATGGGAGCTATTACAGCCATTAAGAAAAATGGCAAAATAACAGCCCATCGGATTTTTTCGGTGGGTTGTTTGTTGTTTCGGGCGTTTTTCTACTCCCCCATTTCAAATTCAGCTTTGGTTGCGCCGGTTTTTTTGTTTACCTGATACCAATTAAACGTCGCGGTGTGACCATTTTTAATCTCGTAGACTTGAATCAGATAGAAGTTTTCCTCGCCGCCATTTTGGTCGACCCGACCACTAGGCACCTCGGTAAGATATTTTTTTACCGCCGGCAGATTTTTGACTTTAGTGACCGCGTCCTGGGAAGTCAAGGGGGCTGCGGGACGAGGACGGATAAAAATGATACTAGCTACAACCAGAACAAAGATAAGGAGAATCACTTTAAACATATGGGCTTAGTCCAATAACTAGTCTGGGCGGAAGCTTTGGACCATTTGTGAGAGGATCGGTTCGTATTTATCCCAGCGCTGTTTGATCGCGGTTGCCATCAGACCATAGAAGCGGTCATTTTTGATAATTACAAAAAACTTTGCCTGAAAGGTGCTGCTGCCGTTTGGATAGGTATAGTTGTAGACGTGGGCATTTAGGTCGCCGACTTTGGTTTCGTTGTCGCCGGTGAAGGTTGCTGCTGGATAGTCCTTTTCCAGCTGTAACTTCATAATTTCCACTTGGGTCTCCCACTTGGCGCCTTTTAGAGAACCAGAGACAGGAGCGGAGAAGACGATAACTCCGGAGATAGCTTCATTGTAGGATTTAGCTTCGAGATCGGTTGAATAGATGACAACATTACCCTTTAGGGAGTCGGTTTTCCAGGAGCTTGGATATTTGATTGAATAACTATTCTCGGGGTTGGTATATGTTTGCGATAAATCAGTTTTTTGTACTTCTGGTTTTTTAGGTTCGGTTGATTTGGTAACTGATGATTCCGAGGGGATTTTGGAAACGGAAGCACTGAACTTTAGGGCCCCGGAGGCAATTAAAAAACCAACTATCAGAATGACGGCTCCGCCAATGAGTAAAAGAGGCATTGGAGCGAATCCGTTTCGGGCAGTCTTTTTACTCATTGTTTTAAGTCTAGACCTGGATTAATTTAATTGTCAATAGATAATAGTGATACTTTTGAGAGAATTTTCAATTTCGGCTACCCGTTTTCCCCAAGACGAATCAATGGCTGACCCTTGGGCTAACAGCGCGTAGCCTTTGTTGGGTATTAACATGTAGGTTAATTGGTGGAACCAGACTCCGGATTTGGGATCGCGCCATTTGGACTCGAAGGCGATTGCATCCTGGCCGTTAACCTTAACTGGCACTTCGGAGACAATAACATCGCCGTCTTTTCGCGCTTTATCGCGCCTAATCTCTGCAAGGAGCGAAAGACTTTCTGCTTCGTCATTTTTAATGAAAACGACGGCAATTTGGGCGTTGTTATAGTAGGTTAACGGCGGTTGGAGAGCTTCTTTGTCTTTATCTGGTGAAGTAAATATGACCTTGATATTACCGCCGGCGTTTTCCTGTTTCCAGCCGGCTGGTGGATTAATACTAAAGCTAGGTTCTACGGCAGCCAGACTGACAGACCCGCTTGCCGTCGTTGACGGTTGATAGGTAAAACTGTTTGCCGGTGTTGAGGGGTTTTCTTTTTTATCGGTTGACGAGAATTTTTCTCCGGATTTAATCTGTTTTTCGATTTTCTTGGCATCCAGACTTGCCTTTGCAGTGCTAGTCGCTTTTTTTATAAACTGCTCCCGGACGACAAAGAGTCCTCCGGTGGCGATGACTATGCCTGCCAGGATTAGAACGATAATGGGAATGAACCCTTGCCGAAAGAAATTTTTAGGCATTAATTAAATCTAGCCCGACCTATTCCATTTGTCAAACAGCTCTTCATCATTCCTTAATCTTTCCGGGGTAAGATTTCTTCATGAGCACTAGATCGGTTATTGTATACGTGGCACTTTTTGTCGTTGTCATCGTAGGACTAGCGTTTTTTATGACGATTGGACAAAAACCAAAATCTCAAGTTGCTTCTTACTCCCCCACTAACGATGATCGACCAATCGCCGAGGTAAAGAATGATTTTTTTGATTTCGGAGAAATCAAAGTGTCTGATATTAAGCAAAAAGATTTTGCGCTAACAAATTCCGGGAACAAACCGCTTCAGATTCTTAATATCACTTCGAGCTGCAATTGCACGTTTGGGCAGATCATTTATGACAATGGAGAAAGTAAGAGGTTTGGCATGCATGCCCAAAGTGGCTATGTCACTGAGGTTGCCCCTGGAGCCAAGGTGATGGTGCGGGTTATTTATCAACCTTCCTTAATGCCAGTCTACGGTCTGGTAGAAAGAGAAGTCTATCTAACAACTAACGACCCAAACAAGGAAAGATTGGTTTTTTCTGTTAAAGCAAATGTTAAGTAAGAGCCCTTCGCTAGTGCTGCGGACTTAAAAAAATGGATACGAACTTTCTTTTTGGAATCTCCCTAACCGCCTCATTTTTGGCTGGAGTTCTGGCGCTGTTTGCACCCTGCTGCATTACTTTCCTCTTCCCTTCATACCTTGGAACAATTTTTAAATCGACTGACGGCCGTGGTAGTCGTCCCAAGATTATGTTCTACACATTGCTATTTGCGGTGGGATTGGCGGGGGTTTTAATTCCAATTGCTTTGGGCTTTAGGTTTGCCATTTTTTTCTTGGATTCTTATCACACCCCAATCTACTATCTTGGGGCTGCGATCATGATCTTAATGGGAGTTATGACCATTAAGCCAATCTTTCACCTACCACAATTTTTCCATGTTTCCGGAACGCCCAATAAAGACATCAATGCTCTTTCGGTTTTTGGGCTTGGGCTCATGTCAGGACTGACCTCTGCTTGTTGCGCCCCGGTTTTGTTCGCAGCAATTACCTTGACCTCATTGTCCCCCACTCTGTTTCAGGCTCTAATCGTTTCACTGGCTTATGTTGTGGGAATCGTTATGCCGTTATTTATTATGTCAATGTTTTATGAAAAAGTGACGGCAAAAATTGGCGGGCAAAATAGGCAGAAGGTCTACAGTATTTTTAAGTGGTTGGGGGCGGGAATTTTCCTGGTCACCGGAGTATTGATCGCAATTTTTAATTATATGGGGAAGATCCAAATGAACCAAATGGAACCGTACAGTCAAACAATTCGAATGATTGTTTTTGACACCGCCAAATATTTTCAAAACCCATTTATTGATCTTGGTACGTTTCTAGTAATTCTGTTTATATTTATAAAACTGCTTAAGAAGACAAAACATGATTAACTGGCGATTGTTATTATTTGCCAGCTTAACAATTAATTTAGTTTTGGTTGGGTATTTTCTTTGGGAAAAAACTTTTTTTAACCCAACTAAAATAAACACAATAACTAGCACGAAAGTCACCACGGCTGCCAGCGACAATAACACTACTATTTTTAGCGAAATTAACCCCACGGAGGGATACGAAATTAACGCTTTATTTGGAGATTTGGGACCAAAAATGATTAAGTCAGGAGTGATTGACCTGGAAAAGTTTCGGGCTGCATATGCTCGATCCGGGCAGTCGTTAAGTGCCGGGCAAGAAGAGATTTTGACTAAAGGATCAACCCAAAAAATTAGGATTACCCGTGAGAATTCTTATTTCCTTCTAAATTTATTTTGGGCGGTAGGTCTTTCAAACAACTCGAAATTATTGACTTCCGGGGAAATGGTGAAGTATGGAGGAGAGAAAGACTTGGGGAATTTTGCATCAACCGGTGGTTGGACGCTTGGCGTTTCTTCCGCCATGAACTATTACGCAAAGAGTAATCTTATTAATTTAACGGCCGGTCAAGAAGCACTTGTTAACGCAGTTGCCGCCCGAATTTATAGACCTTGTTGTGATAATTCAACCGCTTTCCCCGATTGTAATCACGGGATGGCCTTGCTTGGCGTTTTGGAACTCTTGGCAACAAACGGAGCCAGTCAGGATGAGATGTTTCAAGCAGCGAAATACTTTAACGCCTTTTGGTTTCCAGGAAACTATTATGACTTAGCGGTTTATTTCAAAAATAAAGAAGGAAAAGATTTCGACCAAGTCGATCCAAGAATTCTTTTGTCTAAAGACTATTCTTCTGCTTCTGGCTATCGGATTATCAAAAAATGGTTGGTAGACCAGGGACTGGTTAAGGAGCCACCAAAACAAGGTGGTGGGTGTGGAATTTAGTACAATAAGCCTATGAGGCTGTTACTGATAGAGGATGAAAGACGCCTTTCTGACGTTATCAAAAAAGGCTTTGTTGAGCAGGGTTTTGCAGTTGATCAAGCATTTGATGGGGAAGATGGCGAATATTTGGCTCAGTCTGAAGACTATGACCTTATTATTCTTGACCTTATGCTTCCCAAAAAGGATGGTATTTTTGTTTGCAAAAGCCTTCGAGAGAAAAAAATAAAAATACCGATTCTCATTCTTACAGCCAAGGACACGGTAGAAGACGTGGCCCTAGGTTTAGACACCGGGGCGGACGACTACCTCAAGAAGCCATTTTCTTTTTTGGAACTGCGATCCAGAGTGCAAGCGCTCCTCCGACGTAGCCACAACCAAACGTCCACGGTTTTGAAGGCAGATGATTTGGAACTGGATCCGGTAAAACACTCTGTTTGCCGAGCGGGGAAAAACATGATCTTAACCCCTAAAGAATTTTCTGTTTTGGAGTTTTTATTGAGACATAAAAACGAGGTGGTTACCCGCACAATGATTATTGAACATGTTTGGGATATAAACTATGAAGGGATGAGCAATGTGGTTGATGTTTTTGTGGCAACTTTAAGACGAAAAATCGATAAGGGGCAAAAAACAAAACTTCTCAAGACCCTTCACGGCGTTGGTTATCAACTAACTGGTTAGAGTAAAATTAATCCATGAACTTTAGAAGTGTTAGGTTCCGGCTCACTTTTTGGTATTCTCTGGCGTTTTTTGTCAGCACCGCCATTATTTTTAGCGCTTTCTATTTTATCACCAAACAAACCCTCCTTTCTCACACTGATAACAGAATTACCTCCCACGGGGAAGCGCTCATAAGCATTGTTCGTGGTGACCAATCAAATATTATGTCCGGTGTTTTTAATCAAGGAGTAATCGCCCAACAATTCTCTGAGATGCCAGGTATGCTTGTTCTGGTAGCAAATTCCACTGGCCAAATCGTCGCTGGGTCCCAAACCGGAGCGGATAATAATCCTGTAATTAAGGACTTGGTGGAAAAATCAACGGCCATAATAAAACCTACGTTTGTTGAAAGAATCATCGGGTCAACGATTATTCGCATTGGCGTTTTCCCAATTATTAAAAATGGCAACACTGTTGGGCTGATTTTTATGGGCGACCCAGTTGAAGCAATCTATCGTTCTCTTAACACTCTCCTATTGATTCTTATCGCGGTTTATATTCTTTTGTTTATTCCCACAATTATAGGGGCTCATTTTCTTGCAAAAGGGGCGATGCGCCCAATTACTGACATTTCTTATAAACTCAAAAACATTTCCAGTAAAAATTTGGAAGAAAAGATACCAATTCCAAAAACAAAAGACGAATTAGAAGAACTGGCAACCACGTTTAATAGCCTGTTAGAAAGGCTCTCCCAATCTTTTAAAAGGGAAAGACAATTTATTGGAGATGTGGCACATGAATTAAAAACTCCGCTTTCGACGGTTAAGGGTAGTGTAGAAGTCGCCTTGTCAAAGGAGAGAACGAAGGAGGAGTTCAAGAATGTTTTGTCCGAAACTTTGGTAGACATTGACAGGCTAGGCAGTACTATTAATAATGTTCTTGATCTTGCCTGGTCCGGAGCAGATCACACGAAAATCCTGGCCGAGAGATTTAGTCTCTCTGAATTAGTTAGCGAGATTAAGGAGCTGGCTGGCAAAATGGCAAAAACTAAACAGGTAGAAGTGTCTGGGAAGATTGAGAAGGGTCTTGTTGTCGCCGGAAAACGGGATAAAATTTTTCGAGCAGTTTTAAACATTGTTGACAACGCCATTAAATACACTCCGACAAAAGGTGAAATAACCATAAATCTGGACAATAAAAACAGTGAAGCAAAATTGATGGTAATTGATACGGGGGTTGGAATTTCGGAAGATGAGCTTCCCAAAATTTTTAATCGTTTCTATAGGGGGACAAAAACCGAAAAAGTAATGGGTTCTGGTTTGGGGTTGGCCATTACTTCATCAATTATTTCTGTCCATAATGGGTCAATTCATGTTGATAGCAAACTCGGAAAAGGAACTACCGTAACGATTACTCTACCAATTATTAGCTCTTAATGATGGAAGTGTTTACTTGCCCAATGCACCCCGAAATAACTTCTGACAAACCGGGCGCTTGTCCAAAGTGCGGAATGAAATTGATTAACAGCACACATGATATGGGGCTCATTGGACACGAAAGGAAACGGTTCCAAATGTCATTTTGGGACAAATTTATGATGAGCATGACCATGAGCATGGGGATGGAACACACGGGATTGGCTGGCCGAGAAATGGCCCGCCTTATGGAAGAGGATATTAGAAATAAATTCTTTTTCTCTTTAATTTTTACAGTATTTATCGTTAGTTTTTCATTTCTAAAATTTCCACCTTGGCTACTGTTAACGTTAACTACCCCGGTATTTTTCTATTCCGGCTGGATTTTCCTTTATTCAACCTACAAAGCTCTTCAAGCCAGGACGCTCAACATGGCCGTTCTAATTGCTGTTGGAATAACGGCGGCTTATGGATTTAGTGTCGTTTTAACCTTTTTCGGAAGTCGTGATTCTTATTACGAGGCAGCTGCGATGCTGATAACTTTTGTTTTATTTGGTCACTGGATGGAAATGAAATCACGGCGAGGGACTACAGACGCCTTACAAGCACTTTTTAATTTGGTTCCCCCGCAGGCCAGAATTATCCGTAACGGGAAAGAAGAATTAATCCCTACTTCTGAAGTTAAAAGGGGTGACATTTTAATATTGAAACCGGGAGATAAGGTACCGGTTGATGGAGAAATCATATCCGGAGAGACAGCCATTGACGAGTCTTTGGTTACCGGTGAATCAATTCCCGTTCAAAAAGTTGTCGGAGACAAAGTTATCGGCGGGTCAATTAACCAAACGGGGTCAGTCCAGTTTAAAGCGACGAAAATCGGTGAAGACACAGTTTTGGCCCAAATTGTGAAAATGGTAGAGATAGCTCAAAATTCCAAAGCGCCGGGGCAAAAGATTGCCGACCGATTTGCTAAATACTTAGTCATTGTGGCCGTTGGTAGCGGATTGATCACTTTTAGTATTTGGTACTTTTTTAGTGGCCAACCATTTTTGTTTGCCTTATCTTTTGCTATTTCTACCATTGTTATCGCCTGCCCTGATGCATTAGGTTTGGCAACACCAACGGCGGTGGCGGTCGGAACGGGATTAGGAGCAAAACATAATATTCTGATTAAAGACGCA
>CAYPLU010000009.1:0-10617 GCA_964411775.1 uncultured Gammaproteobacteria bacterium
GGGATGATTGATGATTTTGGTGGCCAAGGCTTTGGTTTTTTCAACCAGTGCAATGTCAGAAAAAGAGGCAATTTTGAGATCCCAAGAACCGTGTTGAACCGTGCCAAAACGCTCTCCAGGTCCCCGGAATTTCAGGTCAACTTCGGCCAGCTCAAGTCCATTGTTAATCTTTTCCAGGAATGTCAGCCGAGTGGTTTCTGAGTTGGCAAAAAGGAAGCAATACGATTGATCTGCCCCTCTCCCTACTCGTCCGCGAAGTTGGTGAAGTTGAGCTAACCCAAACCGCTCGGCTCCTTCAATTACCATAATGGTAGCGCTTGGGATATCAATGCCAACTTCAACGACTGGGGTAGCGACGAGAATATCAAACTTCTTGGCCTTAAAATCGGAGAGGACTTGGGATTTTTCTTTGGCTCCTAGTCGGCCATGAATCAGGGCTAAGCGTTTTTCAGGGAAGATGTCTTTTTTAAGCCGGTCAAACTCAGCTTTAGCTGATTTTACAGAGCTTCGCGTTTCGTCCTCTGACTCTTCAATTAGAGGGCAAATAATAAAGACCTGGCCAGGCTGTTTTCTGATCCAATTGTAGGCGTCGGTTCGTTTACCTTCTGAGACGACTTTTGTTTTAACTGGTAACCGGTTCTGGGGCATTTCAGTGATTCTCGAAAGATCGAGATCGCCATAAAGAGTAAGAGCAATGGTTCTGGGGATTGGGGTGGCGGTCATTGTTAAAATGTGGGGGTTGACGCCTTTGGCAATAACCTTTTGTCGTTGATCAACACCGAAACGGTGCTGTTCGTCAATAATAACCAGGCCGAGTTTTTTGAAATTAATATCTTCCTGAATTAAAGCATGGGTGCCAATAACTACGGAAGCGTTTTGCCAGTCCTTTTTTGAGCCGGTGGCTATTCCCACTTTGACATTTATCGGGTTTAGCATTTTAGAGATAGTTTCAAGGTGTTGGAAGGCTAAAACTTCGGTAGGAGCCATGAGAACCGATTCGTAGCCGTTGAGGTGATTAAGAAGAATGGCTAAAGCGGCAACAACGGTTTTACCACTGCCGACGTCGCCTTGCAGGAGTCGGTTCATGGGAGAAGGCAAAGAAAGGTCGGCAAAGATTTCCTCAACCACCTTTTTTTGAGAATCGGTCAGTTTGAATGGCAAATTTTCCATGAAGGAAAAAATTTTGCCCACATGAGGGGCAATTTCCAAACGGTTGCCAACGGTGACTTTTTTCAATGAGTGCTTTTTTGTCATGGATATTACTTGAGCTTCCAAAAGTTCATTGAAGCCGAGTCTCTCTTTGGCTTTTTGGGCCATTTCCAGTGACGAGGGGAAATGAACCTCAAAAAGAGCCTCTGTTAAATCCATAAGCTCGTACTCCTTGCGAATATTTTCAGGGAGGAGATCGACAACTTTTAAAAAATTACGATTCACTTGGTCGAGAAGAAACCAAATTCGGCTTCGGAGCCATTTGCTGGTGATGCCAGCCGTTTCAGAATAAACTGGCACGAGGCGTCCAGTGTGGATGGGCAGCTGGCCAGGTCTTATCACCTCATAGTGAGGTGCTTGCAGTTGAGTCTTTGGACCCTTTTGGGTTACCTTGCCGGAGAAATTGACCACGTCACTTTTGTGAATTGATTTTGTGAGGAAGGTTTGGTTGAACCAGACGGCTTCGATTGATCCAGTTTCGTCAGAAATTTTGGCGTTTTGGAGGATGAATCCGCGGCCAGTAAACTGATTCTTCATTGATTCAACGGTTCCGTGAACGGTGACGGTTTCTCCGGGCTGGACACTCCCGATTTTTGAAATTAAGGAAAAGTCGTCATAGCGAAAGGGAATGTAATAAAGAAGGTCAGAAACGGTTCTAATTCCTAATTTCTCTAGACGAGTAGCAAATGACGGACCAATGAGAGGGACGACAGAAATTTTTTGATCGAGAGTCACGAAAATATTTTACCTTTTCACTTTGTCAGGAGGAAGGGCAGGAACGATGAGGCAACCAGGGCCAGCCCGGAGACAGCGATTAAGATTTTCATAAACCGTTCGTGTTTTTTGAAAAAGTTCATACGAATTTGAGAAACTTGCGTTTGCCAACCTTAATTATATCGCCGGATTTAATTTTCACCACTTCCCTACTTTTCTTTGTTTCATCATTAATCTCAACCGCGTTTTGTTCAACCAAGCGTTTGGCCTCGGATCTTGAATCAACTAACTTTGTCGTAACTAATAATTCTTCAATTTGGAGATCAGTTGTTGGGACCGAAAAGGTGGGGATGTCAGCTGATGAGGGGTCCCCTTTTTGGAAAGTCGTTTCAAAAGACTCCTGAGCTTTTTGGGCGTCTTCATTTGAATGAAGTTCGGAAACGATTTGAAAAGCGAGCTCTTTTTTGAGAGTCATCGGATTTTCCCCGGATTTGAGACGAGATTCTAGTTTGGAAATCTCTGCCATTGGTAAATTAGTGGCCAGTTCAAAGTAGCGGACAATCAGGTCGTCTTTGATAGACATTGTTTTCCCATACATATCATCTGGACTATCGTCTAACCAGATGGCGTTGCCCCAGCTCTTACTCATCTTTCGACCATCGGTGCCTTCGAGGAAGTTATTGGCAATAATGAAAGATTCTTTATTTCTTAAATCTTTTTGCAGGGTTCTTCCCGCCTGCATGTTGAAGGTTTGGTCCGTACCACCAAGTTGGATGTCAGTGTCGAGGTAATAGCTATCGTAGCCCTGCATAACGGGATAGAGCAGTTCGTCGAGACGAACACGTTCCCCCGCCGTCATCCGTTTTTTAATGAGTTCGCGACTGACGAAATCCCCAACGGAAAAATGCCGGCAAAGTTCAATCACGTCCTTGAAAGTGAGTTTTTTTAGCCAGTCACCGTTATAGACAATTCTGACTTTGGAAAAGTCCAAGATTTTTTGAGCCTGTTTTTTGTAATCGGCAAAGTTAATTTCAATTTGTTCTCGAGTCAATTGCGGACGTTCCGATTCTTTGTCAGAATTATCGCCAATAAGCGCGGTGAAGTTGCCGACCAAGAAGGTCACGTTGTGGCCAAGTTCCACGAGTTGTTGCAGTTTTCGAAGAGGAACAGCATTGCCAATGTGAAGGTGAATGGCGGTTGGATCAGCGCCATTGTAAACATTGAGTTTTTTGCCCGATTGAAGAAGCTTTTCCAATTCCTCGCGGTTGGAAATTATATTTTCCACTCCCCTGGTCAGAATATCATTAATTTTGTCCATAAGTTATTTTAGCACCTAATTATTCCAAGGCTACAGTTATCCTCTGCTCCGAAGTTGTTAACCATTTTAAAAATTTGTAAAGACAACCTTTTTAGCCCGCTGATTTTATTTGCCAGAGAAACAAGGTTTTGCGGAGAAATTGTTGGAATTTCATAACGACACTCATCAATCCCGTCAGAAAACAACCAGATAAGATCTGCCGTTTCGCACTGGATTTTTCTAAAGATAACGCCTCTTTTAACTGATAACCGATGGCGCAGGCCAAGAAAAGAAAAAGCCCCAAGCCATGTTTTCATCATTTTATGAAAGTACTTTATTTTCTTTTGATGGCTAATCATCAGGCGGCAGTCACCGTATGAAACTATTTTTAAATTTAAATGATCGTCAATCTCGATAGCAATGAGACTCGTTTCCGGAGTCTTGTCTGTTTCTGGGTTCATATTTTTTCGTCCAAATTGTCTCCAAATTTTAGCTTGGATTTTACTTACTAAACGGAGGGCCGCCTGTTTGTTGTTCGGAAATAACTTGGTTGAAAGAATGGTTAATTTGGCAATCTGAGCAGCAGAATTACCCCAGTGGCCGTCACACAGACAAAATCTTGTTTTGTCAGGCATTTCTTTAATTCCAAGGCGATCCTCGTTGATTTTTTTAATCAAACCAGGACTGGTCGTCAAATAAATAGCTGGTGAATTGAAAATTTGTTTAATTTTCATATTTTTTAAACAAAAAAAGACCCTTGACCGAACCCGGATTACTTCAGGTTCAGACAAGGGCCTTTAGTTAGGCGGTACCACCTTGTTCTACTAATTTAGCCATTAAAAAATCCCCATCGTGGGGATCATTCAAAAATTGGCTAGTTAGCCTCATTCGAATGCTCCGTTGCCGACACATTCTTTCTGCTGTAACGGGCTTACCCGGAATTGCTTACTCTGTTTTGGGCTCTTCGGCTCAGGAGGGTAATTCAAGCTTAATTGTGCGAGAGGTCTTGCATCGCCGCCTCTTTTCTTTTGTCACCAATTAATCTCTACTGTTTCTCCGTCGACGCCTTTGATATTAAATTGTGAGGTGTGTTCTAATTCTTAATTTATTGCGTGTCAAATTTTAACGGTGTGGCCGATGGTCTGTCTTAGCTTTTCGACTTTTTGTTCGGCAATATCGTCAGCCACTCCAATCACAATTTGAAGTTGATCATCGACAAAATTGAATCGATCATTCATTTCTGTGGTGAGTTTGCTGAATCTGTCATTCATTTCTGTAGTGAGGCCCTCAAAACGCCCATTTATTTCCTCGAAACGTCCATTCATTTCCTCTCGGAGTGAGCTAATGTTGCTTTTGATTAAGCGGTCGATATTCTCGAGTGTGAGATCATTAGGATTGGTTTTCATTCCTCCATAATGACACTGCCAAAGTTTGAAATCAAGATGTTACTTTGTTAGACTGGAACGGTGATTAATGTTGCCAGAATTCGCCGAATGTGGCACACGCCTGAAGGGAGACTAACGGTTATTCGTTTTGGAGCAGCAGGAGTTTTTGTGGGGATTGTTGGCCTATTTCTTTTGATAACGATTGTTTTTGCGATTTTTTCAGTGGGACTTCCTGATCCCAATAAAGTTGTTCGACGGGAGGGCTACTCAACAATCATTTATGACCGAAACGGCAAAACGCTTTATGACGTTTATAGCAAAGAAAATCGGATTCCTCTGAAACTAGGGGTCATGCCTAAATATCTTCAGGAGGCGACGATTGCTATTGAGGACAAAGATTTTTATAAACACCAGGGGTTTAGTGTTGCCGGGATTTTGAGATCTGCTTTTAACATTGTGACACTTCGGGGATTTGGGGGGGGCTCAACTCTGACCCAGCAGCTAGTCAAAAATCTGCTTTTGTCACCGGAACAAACGGTTATTCGAAAAATTAAAGAAGTCGTCTTGGCAGGGGAAATTGAAAAAAAGTTTTCTAAAGATGATATTTTGCAGCTTTATTTGAATGAAGCTCCGTATGGTGGATCGGTTTATGGGGTGGAATCGGCCGCGCGGACATATTTTGGAAAAAGTGCCAAAGATTTAAACTTGGTTGAGTCGGTAATTTTAGCCGGTATTCCCCAGTTACCATCATATTATTCACCAACGATAGGAAAGCCTAAAGCTTATGTTCCCCGGGCTGCGGCAGTTCTTCGACGAATGCGAGAAGACGGATATATTACGCCTCAACAAGAATCGGATGCGGTTAAGCAATTGGGGAACGTCCCGTTTTCGACAGACTCGGCCGGACTCAAAGCGCCGCATTTTGTTTTTTATGTTAAAGATCAGCTCATTCAAAAATTTGGAGAACAAAAGGTTGAAGGCGGCGGGCTTCGGGTAACCACAACGCTTGATGCGGATCTACAAAATCAAGCTGAGCAAATTGTGAAAGCAGAAGTGGAGAAAATTAAGCCGCTTAAAGTTAGTAACGGGGCGGCAGTTGTATTGAATCCTAAAACCGGAGAAATTTTATCAATGGTTGGGTCATATGATTTTTCTGACAAAGAATATGGCAGTTATAATGTCGTTACGGCCCTCCGGCAACCGGGATCAAGTGGAAAGCCATTTGTCTATGCGGCGGCGCTAATGAAAGGCTACACCGCCTCAACGATGTTAATGGATGCAAAGACCAGTTATCCGGCAGGTAAAGATGATGCGGGGAAAGACAAACTTTATACTCCGGAAAACTATGACGGAAAATATCGGGGACCAACACAACTTCGCTTTGGGCTTGGGAACTCAATTAATACTATTGCCGTCAAACTCACCGCCCTGGTTGGCCTTAAGGATATTATGCAAACCGGGTTCAATGCCGGAATTTCTACTTGGGAACCGACGCAGGAGAATTTGAACCGTGTCGGGCTGTCACTAGCTCTTGGGGGACAAGAAGTTCGTCTTTTGGAGCTGGCTAGCGCCTACGGCGCATTTGCTAATGGCGGGGTTCATCAAGACCCGGTGGCGATTCTTAAGGTGGAGGATTCAAACGGGAAAGTTCTCTATGAAAACCGGCAAGTAACCGGCAAGAGGGTTTTTAGTCCGGAAGTTTCGTTTTTGATCTCACATATTCTTTCAGACAATGTTGCCCGGAAAGATGTTTTTGGAGAAAATAATCTACTGCAAGTGTCTGGGAAAACGGTGGCGGTTAAGACCGGGACGACGGACCTTAAACGTGACAACTGGACCGTTGGATACACCCCAGAAAGGGTGATTGGGGTTTGGGTGGGAAACAACGACAATACGATCATGGCTCCGGCAATTACATCGGGAGTCACCGGGGCGGCGCCGATTTGGAATAAAATAACCCGCGCGGCCCTTGTAGATTTGCCAAACGAGCAGTTTATCAAACCGTCTGGGGTTGAGGCGATTCAAATTGATGCTCTTGGCGGTGGACTTCCGGTTGGTGACAGTCCCGTTCGAACAGAGTATTTTTTTAAGGGTACAGCACCCTCGGGACCTGCGGCAATATATAAGAAACTAAAGATTTCTAAGGGTAACGGAAAGCTAGCAAACGATCTTGAAATTAAGGCTGGTGATTTCGACGAGAAAAACTTTGTAGTTTTTTCAGAAGCTGATCCGGTTTCGACTGATGGGAAAAATCGGTGGCAAGAAGCTATTGACGCCTGGCTTTCCGAAAACAAGAAGGATGATCAAAAATATCATCCGCCGACTGACAAATCTGATGCTAAACAAAATGATGTCATTATCAATGTGGACTCGCCCCATGAGCATGATCGAATCAACTCTGACAAAATTCATGTTAAGGCAAAGGCCTATGCTTCGCGGGACATTACTAAATTTACGGTGACAATAGATGGGAATGAAAAAATAAACAAGGCCAGTGATTCGATTGACGAGGATATTTCTGGTTTGGCAAATGGATCGCACAAGATTAAATTCCGGGCAGTTGATTCGGGAGGCAACTCGAGTGAGTTTGAATGGTGGGTTGGACTTAACGCCAACTGGGACAGTACTCCGGCAACCTCCTCCGGACTTTTATGGTCACCGTTTATCTAGTCTTTGGGTTTTACCTTCAATTGCTTTAGGCGATCTTCTATCTGGGCTTTTATTTTGGCAACAGCCTCGTTAGAAAGATTTTTTGCCGGATCCTGAAAGATTAGCCGCAGTGTTTTTGTGTTGTCATGGACATCAATGAGGGTGACCGCTTTTATAATGGAACTTGTTTGTTTTATCGCATCGACGACTTCCTGGTAAGACACGTTTTCCGGAAAAATTAACGAAAGATCCTCGGAAATACTTGGGTATTTTGGGATCAGTTGGTATTTTATTTCCCGATTAGCATGTTTAACAAAATGGTCATAATGCAGAGTGAAGATGGCCACTCGATCCTTGATGGCAAATTTTTGCAGAAGGTTGGGATGGATTTCAGCAACAGTGCCAACAATGTCTTTGCCTACAGAAATGTTGGCACAACGGCCGGGGTGAAACCAAGTACCAATCACCTCTTTGGAACTTTTGGAAAAAGTGACGGTAATACCTAACTCACGAGCAAGGTGCTCCACTACGCCCTTACACTCAAAAAAGCTATCCCCAGAGATAACCCCCATAAGTTCATAAGTTTCGTCGAACCGATCGATAGTGGGGCCGGTATAAATTTTCCCTAATTCAAAGAGCCTCACTTTTGGAAAGTTCGGCTGATTTAATTTCACGGCGTCCAAAAGATTGCCCATTAAATCGGGGCGGAGGTATTCGTATTCTTTGGAGATAGAGTTGTCTACCCGTAAGGTTTTTTCGGGGTTGAGCTCTAAGTGGGTGAGCTGTTTTTCGGAAACGAGAGAATAGGTGAAGATTTCGGAAAATCCGGCGCCTTTAAGAATTGTTTTAACGTCAAACTCAAGGTCGTAGTTTTTTAGGTAGGCAACCTTACTTGTGGGAACAGCGCTATTAGGTAGAGTTCGCGGGAGAGAATTCATCCCGTGGAGACGGGCGATTTCTTCAATAATATCTTCTTCAAGCTTAACGTCAGGCCGAAAT
This sequence comes from uncultured Gammaproteobacteria bacterium, assembly GCA_964411775.1. GTDB lineage: Bacteria > Patescibacteriota > Microgenomatia > JAMCZE01 > JAMCZE01 > CAYPLU01. The sequence continues at coordinate 8,254 of CAYPLU010000009.1, forward strand.
GTGGGCACGGTGACAGAATAAGTGATTTCGCCGGCAGTACCTTTGATAGTCGGTGTGAGGTTGAGTCGGTTAAGACTATCAATAACTTCTTTTTGGGAGAAATTGATACCAATGACTTTTTCTAGCCGGGAATGAGACATCTCGACCGCCCACGGTTTGAATTCAGTTTCTTTGTGATCCATAATTTCGGAGGCAATTTCGCCGCCGGCAAGTTCGATAATCAGCTCGGTGGCGCGCGCAACAGCTATTGGAAGAATATTTGGGTCAATTCCTCTTTCAGAGATGGCAGAGGTGTCACTTCTTAGACCAAGTTTTTGGGAAGCGTGGCGGGTAAGAACCGGGTTACAGATAAGAGAATGCAGAAGCACTGTTTTTGTGGTTGAACTGACGGCGGTATTTTGCCCGCCCTTTATCGGAGGAAGGTCGATAACCCGGCCAACATCAGAAATGGCAATGGCATCTTTGGGGAGCGTATAATTTAGACCGTCAAGACTGCGAAAACCCTCGCCGCCGAGGGTGGGGTGGATTGCCATGGTTTTTCCCCGGATGGTGTCGTAGTCAAATACATGGAGGGGACTAGCGTATTCCCAGAGAACGTAGTTAGTAATATCGACCAGATTATTAATGGGGTGCAAACCAATTTGCTTTATTCGTTTTTGCAGCCATTCCGGAGAGGATTTTATTTTGATATCCCGAATGATTATGGAAACGACCCGCGGCACGATTTTGTAGTCGGGTTTGACATTAATTTTTAGGGGGTCTTTTAGTTTTTTGATTGGGAGAACTGGTTTTTTGAGAGAAAATTTTTCACCAGTGACGGCGGCAACTTCTCTGGCAATCCCCGTGACACTTAGCCAATCAATCCGGTTAGGGGTGACCTCGGGATCGAAAATAATGTCACCATCTTTTTCTTGCCACGTTTCAATCGTTATACCAGCACCAGACATTTTTTCGGCCAACTCTCTAAACGGGAGTCTTATATTGACGTATTCTTTAAGCTAAGATAGCGGTATCAGCATGTTTAAAATTGATTAATTATTCGTAAATCCGGGTTGGTTAGAACGCGCAGGTCGTCAATCTGGCTTTTCAGGTTGGCGGCTCTTCCTAGGCCAAGATCAAAGGCAAATCCACCCCATTCGTTGGGATCTAGACCGGCGGTTCGGAGAACGTTAGGGTGAATCATCCCTGCCGGCATGATCTCTACCCAACCAGTAGTTTTACAAAACGGGCAGCCGCTCCCTTTGCAAATAGTGCAGGACATGAAGGCTTGAACACCGGGTTCGACGAAGGCAAAGTAGGTCGCATCAAAGCGAAGCTTGATTTCGTTTCCATAGAGCTTTCTGAGAACAAACTCCATTGTCCCTAAAAGGTCAGTCATGTGGATGTTTTTGTCGATTAAAAAGCCGTCGATTTGCCAGAATTCAAAGCCGTGTGAAGGATCAACATTTTCCACCCGATAAACTTTTCCGGGCATGACGACGCGAATGGGGGGCTTGGTTTTTTCCAAAATTTTTACCTGCATGCTGGTTACTTGAGTTTGGAGGATCATTTCCCCCGGCAAAGCCTTTGACCCACGGGTGTCCAGATAGAAAGTTGCCTGAGTATCTCTTGAAGGAGCGTCGGCGGGCATGTTGAGAGCGGTGAAATTATAGAAATCGGATTGAATTTCATTGGTTTCGGTAGCCTGGTAACCAAGAGATTTAAAAATGTCCAAGACCTCATGAAGAGCTTTGGTTACCGGATGAAGATGGCCTGTTAGTGGAAGTTTTCCAGGCAGAGTGACGTCGATTTTTTCCGTCTCACTGATGTTAGCTTCGCGGTGTTTTTGAATTAAGTGTTTTTGCGATTCTAGGGCATCTTCAATGGCGTCTTTGACCTCGTTAGCGAAACGGCCGACAATCCCCTTCTCTGTATCAGACAGAGAAGGGATCTTTTTCATAACCAGGGTTAGTTTGCCATTACTTTTCCCCAGATAGTCAATCCGGATCTGCTCCAACTCCGTCGCAGATTCGCTTGAAAGAATCTGGGCTAAGGCTTCGTTTTTGATATCAATTAATTTGTCTTGCATGTATGAATTGATTCTAGCTAACTTAGGGTTTGTTCTCAATGTCCTTATGGGCGCCACTAGTTATTATCTGCCCCAGGCAGCTTCCCAGGGGGATGGTTCCGAATCTCTTTCTGAACTAGGATTGTCCTGCCAGTTCATCGGAATTCGACCCTTTTTAGGTTTACCTTCGTCTTCCCGTTCATCAGGTATTGGTTGGCCCTCCCGGACGGCTTTTTGGACTTCGTCTAGCCGTCCTAGCCCTGTTTTAATTTTAATTTCCTTCATATTCTTCACCTCCTTTTGGGCCAATACTCCTT
>CAYPLU010000009.1:10627-20815 GCA_964411775.1 uncultured Gammaproteobacteria bacterium
CGCTTCAGTTCGTCCGCGCCTAGGCGGGACGAGCATCGCTACGGCGGGATTGATGGTTATTAAGCTCGCCTGCTAACGCGCTCGCAAAATAACCATCAAAAAAACCCGCTTTTTAGCGGGTTGTTAAAAAGATTCTTTTAACCAGCCCGCTTAAAGCGAGATGAAAAAGAATCCAAAGAAATTATTTACAAGTGTGATCATTTTATTTAGGAATAACAGAGCTTCTGGCGGTGCTATCGTCGCCTTTATTTATTTGGCGATCAGGCAACTTATCAACAGGCTTTGGCTGATTTTTATCTGGATCAACTTTTTTTGGTTGTTTTTCAGGCATATTTATTTTATCTTTTCAACCAGGTTTTTGAAGGCGGCAACGTGTTTAGTTGCCATTTCTGACAGGACTTTTCGGTCAAGGTCAATTTTGGCCTGTTTTAGTTTGTTGATAAAAATGCTGTAGGAAAAGCCAAAAGGCTTGACGGCCTCGTTAATATGCATGATCCAATCGCGACGACTAACGCGCTTTTTCTTTTTGCGGCCATTATAGGCGTATTGACCGGCGTGGAGAACGGCTTCTTTGGCCTTTCGAACGAGACGATTTCTCGTCATCATGAACCCCTCGGCTTGGCCTAAGAGTTTTTTGTGCTTTCGGTGAGATGATAGTCCTCGTTTGATGCGGGCCATTTATTTTGAAAAGCGGGTTCTTATCCGCTCATGAAACATTTTAACAGTATTATGGGCTTTTTGAAAGACCGGGCGAAATCTCAGGTAGTGGTTATACGCTCTGGTCGAGATTTCGGCTGCCCGATCGCGAGCAGTTTTGCGAAAATTGAGTGTGAATTTGTGCATATCCTTATCACGAGCAAAGCGTGGTGATCCTAATGGGATTGCCGCGGAACTTTGTTCCTCGCAATGACGGCTAGACGCCTAGCAGCTTGCGAATTTTCTTTTCCAGTTTTCCGGTTACTTGCAGGGCTAGTCGGCCCCGGCGTTTGTTTGACTGGCTTTTGTGAATCATCTTATGGCGCTGACCCACCTTCCGACGCATAATCTTGCCACTCCCCGTAACTGAAAGTCGATCCTTAACTGTCTTACTAATTTTCATTTTTGGCATATCTTTTAAAATTATACTTTAGGCCCGCAGCGTTAGCGAGGACCGCAAGGTTCTCGAGCGTCGCGAGAGGTTCTTATTTATTCGGTGCTAAAACCACGACGAGGAGTTTTCCCTCAAATCGCGGTTCGCGTTCCACTCGGGCCAAATCACCTAGTTTTTCTTTGAACTGGGCAATGATCCGGTGGCCAAATTCAGCCTTGCTCATTTGACGACCGCTGAATTTTATGACGACCTTTACATTATAACCATCTTTTAAGAATTCGTCGGCACGTTTAATCCGAGTATTAATGTCCCCTTGCGCGGCAAACGGTCCACCGACGCGAATTTCTTTTAAACCGGAATTCTTTTGTGATTTTTTAGCTTCCTGTTCCTTTTTTTGCTCTTGATAAAGAAATTTTTTAAAATCAATTACTTTGCCAACGGGTGGTTTGGCACCCTCTCCGACTAAAACCAGATCGACTCCCTGCCCGACCGCGTAGTCAATGGCCTCAGTTCGAGGTAAAACACCAATTTGTTTGCCGTCTTCACCAATGACACGAATTTCCGGCGCGGTTATTGAATTGTTTACTTTATACTGCTTCTGCAAATTAATTATGCCAATTAGCTACTGGTGCCGCTTTTCTTTAATGTCCCGTATTATAAAGTTTTCAAGGAAGTCTTTCAACTCTATACTTCCCAGGTCTCCTTCATCACTACCTCTCACCGAGACTTTTCCAGACTCAATCTCTTTGTCTCCCACCACTAACATATAGGGAACTTTCTGATTTTGGGCGTCACGAATTTTAGCTCCAAGGGTTTCGGCTCGAGCGTCAACTTCGGAACGAAGACTATGTTCTTGGAGCTTGGCATTGATTTTGTTGGCAAGCTCAAGATGCCGGTCGGCAATTGGCAAGATGACCGCTTGGACAGGAGCCAGCCAAGTGGGGAAAGCCCCAGCATATCTTTCTATTAGGAAAGCGATTACCCGTTCAATGGCTCCAACAGATGATCGGTGAATGACAATGGGTTGCTCATCTTTACCTTCCTCGTTGGTAAATACAAGATTGAATCTTTTTGGCATGACAAAGTCATATTGAACGGTGAAGGCGGTGTCTTCCTTACCGTTTACGTTGAACATTTGAATATCAATCTTTGGGCCATAGAAAGCGGCTTCTCCAGAGGCTTCCACGAATTCAGCTTTTCGATCAACCAAGACTTTTCGTAGAACACTTTCGGCATTGTCCCAAGCTGAGTCATCTTTGTAATATTTTTTATTGTCATCGGATCGGTCGCCAAGGGACAAACGATAGAAGTAGTTTCCCGGGACGGCCTCTTTGCCGTATTTCAGGCCAAGAGTATTTGATAGCCGGTCAATCAAATCGAGAACACGATTGATTTCTCCTTCGGCCTGATCTGGTTTACAAATGATGTGGGAGTCGGCCAGACAGAAGGAGCGAACACGTTGGAGTCCCATAAGTTCCCCCGACTGTTCAAAGCGATACATCTTGGCCAATTCGGCGATGCGCATCGGTAATTCTTTGTAGCTGTGTTGTCGAGAAAGGTAAAGCTCAAAGTGGTGAGGGCAGGACATCGGTCGGAGCATGAACTTTTCATCCTCAATATCGATTGGGGCGTACATACTATCTTTATAGTAAGGATAGTGTCCCGACTTTTCATATAGGGCCAATCTGGCGATGTCAGGAGTGTAGACATGTAAGTAGCCGTCTTTGATTTCTTCTTCGACGACCCATTTTTCAAGCTCGCGTCTGACAGTCGCACCTTTTGGTAGCCATAATGGCAGCCCTTTGCCGACGGTGTCTGAGAAGGTAAATAGATCCAACTCGGCACCGAGTTTTTTATGGTCTCTTTCTTTTATGTCCCCGTTTTGTTTGTCCATATCTTTTTAATAGTACTAAAAAATCATTGCCGTTTTTGTAACAAAAAAACCACCCTGATCTCGGAGAGTGTGTTCAACACTCGGTTCCATCCGATTTGGTGGCCTTAATTATTTTTTTCGGCTTCAAAGTTGGTAAGTCTTTGTGATAGCGCCAAATATTAACTTGTTTTGAGTGTATGGTTTTTAGTACAATCTGTCAATGGTCGTTAGAAGCACTCGTAGTTCAGCGGTAGAACGCTTCGTTGACATCGAAGAGGTGGATGGTCCGACTCCATCCGGGTGCACAAATTAATATATTGGAGGTCTCGGGTCCAAGTCCTGACAGGTCCACCAAAGTTTTTTAATCAGTCTTTCAGTTTGCTTCTCACGCCGAGAATGATGCTGAGAGCAGAGATTACGGTCATAGCCGACACGACAATAAGCGCTTGAATTACCGGCTCTCTAATTAATTTTTCTAGCTCCATTTTATCCGTTTGCTGTAGCTATTGAACGCTCTTCGTTCATCATATATTCGAGATTTAGTTGCCCGCCCTTTTTCTTGGCATTGCCCCAATAGCCTTTTTTCTTTTTCTTTGACTGCCAGGTAGCCAGCCACATGCGACTCTCCCCGACTTTCTTCCGGAGGTCACGAAGGGAGCTTAATACCCATTCAAAGAAGTTGGTGTGGTAAAGGCTGGCTTTGACGCCGGTTTCGACAGTGACATTTCTGACAGCTCCAGTGAGTTCTGATGTTTGAGCTTCAAGTTTTTTGACCTCGATTCGCAATTCCTGTAAGAGAGACTCGATTGCCTTTTGACTTTTTTCTTTTTCCTGACGGTGAACCACGGTCTGCTCTTGATTGACTCTTTGGAGGAACTGGACTTTTTTTTCCAGACCAGCCCCTTTAGTCTCGATGGCCTGGTTGGTTTTGTGAATACCGCTTGAGAGTTCGATTTCACCACGCATTGGCTCGCGCTTTTTTAGACCAAGACTTTCCATGGCGGAGCCAACAAAGCCGGAAGTGAAGTTTTTGACTTCGTTAACGGCTACTTTTGAGAGCGGGTCAGCCTCCCCCCCCTGTTCCAGAGGGTTTTTGAGTGGAGGGAACTTTTTCTTGTTGTAGTCGGCCATTTTCCTTGCTTTTGCAGGGCAGACACGATATTTGTGGCCTTACGTTACCCAAACATCGTTCCGTTTGTCAAGTAGTATGTCTGTATTTTACTACAGGCCTAGATAAGTGTCAAATCTCTACTACTTTAGAGCGTAAGGAGTTTGGCGACGGTTTTTTCGCGCCTCAAAATGGAAGCAATGGCATAGGATTGTTCTTCTAAAAGTTTTTTTCTGTCGGGGTTAGTTTCACGGTTAATAACAGTGAAGATTTCGTCCTTGCCGACTTCAATTTTTAGATCATCGGCAACGGCTTCAAGGACGAACTCGAGTTTGAGAGCCACTTCGGCCTGATTTTTAAATTTCTCCTTGATTTGGTCCTGGGTTTGGCCGGAACTGGCAAGGTATTGTTCGAAGGTCAGACCAGCCTGGCGAACGTCATCGATAAGCTGAGTAAGGAGACGGTTTTGCTCTGATTCAATAAAAACCTCGCCCAGCTCAACTTGAGCAATTTCCAGAAGTTTGTCGATAACGGCGTTTAATTTTTTGGTCTTTTTTTGTTCCTCGGTTTCGTCGGTTTTTTCCGCTGTTTTTTCGGAGATCCCCTGCTCCGGGGTCCAAATCTTGTCTTTAGCGTTAAGTTCGGAAACGGCTTTTTGGTAATCACCAAGAGTAACGACTGGTTTTTCGGCTGATCTAATTAAAAACTGCCAGTCCTTGTCTTCTTCACCCTGGACAATGTTTATTTTTGGCGAGATAACCGGTTTGACACCGTGATCGGAAAGGGCTTTAGCGTAAGCATCGGGGAGAATACGATTGACAACGTCGCCATAGACTCTTCCCTTGTCAATTTTACCGGCGATTAAATCTTTTGGTGCTTTGCCTTTTCGGAAACCTTCAACCTCAATTTCGGCAGCGATTTCATCAAAAACGGCATCATAGATCTTTTTTACATCTGCCCACGGAATAGTCAACGTAATTTCAAAAGCGGAACCGGAAAGTCTGGTTAAAGCGGAAGTCATGACTGGATTCTACTTGATTGACAGGTCCAAATCAATGCTTGGCGGAGAGAGCTGGGGTTCAAAGAGATCAACCGTGTCAATGTTAATTGTGGCTCTTTTGAGATCGTCACGAATTTTAAGGACGCCAGCGTCAGAGGCGAATTTTGATCTAGCGGCCGGCGTAGCAACCGGCGGGGTTTGAATTTGAACAACCGGCGGGGGTGTTTCAATAATGACTGGTTTTGGGCGCATAAAAATTGGAGCGATTAAAAAAATGACGAGAGCCAAAATGGCCAGAATTATGGTTGCGATCCCGAGCAATTTGAGGCGTTTGTTTGGATCGGTAGCCGGTGGAGGAGCTGGAACGGGAGGGACAACGGGGGAAATAGGTGTTTGAGGTGGGGTTATTGGTGCTGTTGGTAATACTTGATCGTCCATTAGAGGGTAATAGCGTTAATTACTTCCTGTAGCTGCGTAATTGTCTCGCGCAAATATTGGTTAGCTTCAGCGAGAGTTTGCTGGGCTTTTAAAAGATCGGTATCGTTATTGGAAAAAATTTGTTTGTTGGCATCAGCAATTTTTTGATCATGAAGAATGAGTTTGTTTTGAGCGCTAAAAAGCCAACGGTTCCAAACCGAAGTGTCTTCCCCACTGGTTCGGATTTCGGCGACTTTAGTTGTCAGACTGTCAAAAACAGCTTGAACTTGGCCCCGGAGATTAATTTCTTTGGCTAAAAGAATCGTACCAATGGTTTGCTTGCCTTCGGTCTGCATTTGCCGGTAGCGACTTTGGAATTCGGAAGAGACGGAATTCAGATCGTCTAAACTCGCCGCCGCGTCAACCTTTACCTGATTGTCAGAAAGCCACTGGCCTTCACTTATACGGATTTTGTCAAAAGTGGTTTTTTGTTCACCGGAAATACTGGCCGATTCATTTAGTTTTTCCTGAAGAAGATTGTAGTAGCTTGAGATGAAAGCGTTTCTTGATTTGAGAATTGCCTTAAACTTGTCGATGGCTTCTTGCTGAGACGTCAGGGTGCCATAGGTCTGGTAGGCAGACCTGGCGATTAGGAACTGATTGTAGGCGCCTTTGTACTGGGAAGATTGAAAGGTATAGTCTTGGTAGGCCTTTTGGTAGTCAGCTAAGATAGTTGATGACAGAAGAAAAAAGAAAGAAGAAAGAATAGTTAGTCCAATAGCTAGGCGAAGTTTCATCCTGCAATTAGATTAGCAGAAAAGCTTCAGGAATTTCCAGTTTGCTTCAATTATTTTTTGTTTTCGTTACTCAAAAGACCCATGTCCTTGGCATTTAACTTAGAAAGAACTTTACTGCCTGTCCGTTTCTCAATCTTTCTTCTGGCCAGTCCGGCAATAGCACCGCCTTCTCTGGCTACTTTCTGATTTTCGGTGAAATTTTTCGGTTCGTCTTTTTTGGAAATTTCCGTTGTGGTTGCTTCAGCCAGCATATTAAGCACTAATTCCAAGTTGGTCATGTTATCCCGTAGATTTTCTTTCTTTAATCCTTTGAATTCCTTGTAGTCTTTTGTTTTTAACCCTGCCCAGGCAAAGGTGATAATGTCAGTCAGAACGGCAAATTCGTTATTTTCTTTTACTCCACGGTTCTCCCATTCGTCAGTCAATTCTTTCCTTACCTCAATACTTTTTAATCTTTGATTGACCCAACTTTTAGAGTAACCCCGTTTCAAGTAAAAATTCATGGCGCGTTGGATGGCTTTTTCCGGATCTTCCGCTTCCTCAATCCGTTCATAGCCGACACGGGCAAGCCATAACTTAAAAGGTTCTGCTTGTCGAGATGGGATTGATTGGATAATTCGTAACAAGGTTTCCGTATCCGCTACGTCAGTTAAGCGCATTTTGCCGTCAGCGGCTAGCATTTTCAAACCGTGACATTTTGTCACGGTTTCACTTCCTTCTTCTTTGAGTCGTTGTTTCAATTTTCGCCAATATGCTAGCGGGTTGATACTGCCGGTTAAAATATTGACAATATCAGTTACGGAAAACCACCATTTTTCGTTTTTGTCGTCCCACTGGCGGCGGATTTTCTTACCTTCAAAAATAGCTATCTTAGTGTTTTTTGCCACAGTTTAATGAAAAATTGAATAGACTTCTTTCTGTGCCGAGGACAGGAGTTGAACCTGCACGTCCTTTGGGGACACAGGGTCCTAAACCCTGCGTGTCTGCCATTCCACCACCTCGGCTTGATGGCTCTATTATATATGGATTTTAAATCTTGGAAGGTTACAGGGTTAACTTGAGGGTGATGGGGGTGTCATTTCCGTAGACTAGAAGATCAGAAACATCAGTTTCGTCAATTTTGGCCATGAAGAATTTTACTTTGGCGGCCCAGCTTTCGTAAGTCGGTGGACAATAGATGCGGGCAATTTCGTCGATTTCGTTGGCACCCCTGTCAATGTATTTTGATTTTAAATCCCGGCTGATTTTTATGATACCATCGTCAAAGGAAACGAAAGGAATTTGCCCTACTCCCCAACCCCAGACGTTATAGGTTCCGGAAATATAGTGCTTGCCGAAGGTCGATTCGACGCCGGCAATGGCGACTAAAAGTCGATAGTCAAAGTCGTATTTGTCTGCCTCAGCGATAAAGGTGGGGGCTGAAAAAACGAGCGGTGAACCTTGGGTTGCCAAAAAGCGAGCGACCTTGGCGGTGCGAATATCATTGGCGAGAGTTGGTTCCGGGAAAATAGCCAAGGTGATAGTGGCCAAGAAGGCCAAAAGCACGGCTTTTTTAAGAGTTTTTATCATATCTTTTTTTACGGGTCAGATATGGTGGACCCGCTCAGGCTTCGTCCGAACTTTTTGGTTCAGGCGAATCTTTCTGGAGCCCACTAGTTACCTTCAACAAAAGCTATGAGCCTTTGCTAAAAATGAGCCGCAGAAAGAAAAAACCCTGACGTAGCCTTGGGAAGCATACCTCAGGATCTGAGTGGATTATACTGTATTATTATGGGTTTGTCAAACTCGTCCCAGAAGTTATTTTATCCACAACGGAGTTGGGGAGAAAAGAAGTTGCGAAGCGGTTTCATTTTATCCACAACGAAGCTGGGAGAAAAGAAATTGCGAGGAGAAAAGAAATTTAGCTACTTTAACTCTGTTAAATACTGATTAACACAGCTAGACCAGTAGCCTGAGGTAGAACTGGGAGCGTAGCGAGCCATAATTTCTTCGGGGGTGTTTAGGCCCTTTTTGAAATAGTTAAGGGCGAGGTCTTTGGTCACGGCTTCAATCCCCGCTTGCCAGCTTTCAAATTGTTTGACCTTCCCGCCATAGATACCATAACCCCAAGTGTTGAAGCTGCCCGGGGGCATGGTCTTTCCCGAGCCACCTTCACACTGTCCTACAGCGGTTACAAAGCTAAAGGGAATACCGTACTTGTCAGCGGCGGCGACAAGGTCTTTTCCAAGGCCCTGCATCGAAGAGCGATATTTTTTGTAGAAACTGTCTAAGAGAAGGGTCCGGGCATCGGAAATCACGATTTGACCTTCGAGGGCGGTTGGTAAATTAACAGCGGTGCCAACCACGGCATAGTTTGATTCAGGAGACTCAAGTGTTAGGTCGGTGGGATTTTCAGCAGAACTGGCGCGAGTGGTGTAAATGGTTAGAAAAATCATGGCAACAATCAAAATGGATAAGTTGCCCACAATAAAACTGGCCATCAAAAGAGCCTTTTTCATTGGCAACAGAATGACAAATTTGGGGAGGGTTGTCAAACTGGAAGGTGGTACTCTAAATAGAGTGAGGATTTTGCTGCCTGTTATTTCAGCTTTGTTGTTTTTGTCAGTCGGACTTAATTTATTCTTTTGGAAGAACTTTCAAAAAAATACTGATGAGACGGTGGCTTCCAGAGTGGTGGATGGAGATACTTTCATGAATGATAAAAATGTGAGGATGCGACTAGCAAGTGTTGAGGCGCCGGAATTAATGTTTTGTGGAGGGATTGATGCGAAGGAACGGTTGAGAACGCTTATTGAGGGAAAGAAAATCAAAATTGAAGTGACTGGTGAAGACACTTTTAACCGATCGGTCGTTTTGGTGTGGCAGAATGGCGAGCTTGTTAACGAAACGCTTCTTCGGGAAGGATTGGCAAGGTATGACGGAACGAAAAACAGTCAACGAGACCGATTACGAGAAAGTTATCAAAAAGCGGTGGCAGACAAAAAGGGAATTTTTGGTTTGCCTTGCCATTCGGAACAACCGGAAAAAATTGGGTGTGCCGTTAAGGGAAATTTGGAACGGCAAACTAAACAAAAATCGTATTTTTTGCCAAATTGTCCCCAGTATGGACAGGTAATTGTGGAGAGAGATTTGGGTGAAGAGTGGTTTTGCTCTGAGAAAGAAGCTAAAGCGGCAGGGTTTGAAAAATCAGCAAACTGCATGAAATAGTGACCCCAGCAGGATTTGAACCTGCGACCAATTGCTTAAGAGGCAACTGCTCTACCACTGAGCTATGGGGCCAGTGTGCACCTGGAGGGAATAATGACCTGAAACTGCGTTTCAGAACATTGCGCCCGAGCACTAAGCGTGTTCGGGGCTAATGAACCTTTGCTTATTTCTAACTCGCAAGGTTCAATCCCTCGGAAACAAAAAATTTCAAACAACAAGTCGTTTGAGATTTTTTGTGCACCTGGAGGGAATCGAACCCCCAACCACTTCGTCCGAAGCGAAGTGCTCTATCCGTTGAGCTACAGGTGCTTGGTTTTGATTCTACTACCAATTGTAACATGCTATGGACTTGGATATCCTATAATAATTAAAATATAAGTTCAAGACATGGCCAATTCTGGCTTACGTTTAAAAAGTTGTGTCCAAGCCGGCTCTCCAGAGGAGATTATTTTTGTCTCTAGTCCCCCTCTGGCTAATTTTGATTGGTCAGCCAATTTGGACAACTGGTTGGAGGCGGTAACGCGTGTCTTACGAATGAGGGTTGTGCGATTTTAATTGTTTGTTTGGAAGAGAGCCCTCTTTTATAAAAGCGGTTAGCGCTGGATCGTCTGTTTCGTCGATATATCTTCGTATAGGGTGCGAAGCGGATAGGGCACCAGTGAAAATTTGTTCGTCTTTATCTCCAAGTACATATTG
>CAYPLU010000009.1:20825-27830 GCA_964411775.1 uncultured Gammaproteobacteria bacterium
ATATTGTAGTTCAGGCGATAGTCTCAACTTGGCGTTAACATACGGTTTATATGAGGGGTCCTCAGGAAGTGGGTCACCCCGTTTGTAGTTAAACGGGAGTACCGGCATATATTGCCAGTCTTTTCGTTCACTTCGATCTACAACTTCGAGCGCCATTAGCTTATTCTCTCTCACTCTTCTTAAAATGTCAAAATTTTGTCCTGGACCACTATATGAGACTTGAAGATAAGCACGTAGTGTTAGAGCCAGTAGGACTACTGGTATAGAGAGGCAGCTGTGGTGGCGTCACCGGTGGTGAGGGTGTCTTTTTTCACTTCTCCTTTGTCGCCGTAGCCGTACATCGTGTTATCAACAAAGTTAGCGGTATATTCATCATCAAGTCCAAGCCAATGTCCAAGCTCGTGCGTCAAAATGTCTTGCGCGTCATAGGAGTTTGGGTTGCCACAAGCCGGGGCTGATGCCCAAGTCCAAGGGAACTTTTGATTGAGGATCGTGTCCACATCCACGACCATGCCAGTACTTGAATTATAGCGGGTGTAAGTTACTCCAAGAGCGCGTCCGGAAGTCCGTCCCCAGGAAACAATATTTTGATAATCAAGAGCATTTCTGGAAGTGGTGGTTGTACCGGCATTCTGGAAAGAAAGGTGACCGTTAGTGGCTCCCTGCCAGGTATTGTAAGCAATGCCGGCAAGGGCTTGGAAATTGGCGGCACCAATGGCACTTGGAGCACTGTTTAAGTTTAATTTATAGTTGACAGTTGCAGGTAGCTTCCAGCCGGTAGTACCAACAACAGCCAGAGAGTTGTTGTCGGTGCAGGAAAGCTCACTTGAAGATTGGGGTCGATTACTGTTTTCTTCTTTTGGCTCGTGAACAAAGACGTGAACGCGGTAACCAGGGCGAGTTGGTTCGGCATAATCCCCGGTTACTTCCGGAACCTCAAGGGTTTCCTTTTTAGGAGAAACTGCCAGAATGGAAGAAGTGCTAACGAGGCTAGTAAATGCTAATCCGGCCAAAAGAAAAAGGAGCCTTTTCATTACATTAATTTCTATCATAAAAGTTTGATGATGACAAGAAGGATGGTACGATATTGACATTGTCTCCCGGGCTACCTATACTGCGCCTGTCTGCTCCAAAGTTATCTCCTGTCCTTTTGAAAAATTTATGAAAAGATTGGCAATAAGGCTATTAATGCTTGTGCTTATGGGATCGGTTTTTTATTCGTTAGCTACTCCATTTGCTTTTGCGGTGGCCACTCCAAAATGTCATGACAGTAAACCCAGTGATACCCCGCGAATAAGAAAAATATATGCAAAACCGGACCATGTGATTGTGTATCACACCGCGGTTGCAGAAAATAATTCATATTATTTTGTCGCTTATGGTTTTGGTAAGGGTGACCAGAGGTTTGGCGGCCAGTTTAATTATGGTGCTAGCTCGGGTCATTGGATAAGCCACTCTGTTAGTAGTCTTACTCCTAACACGACTTATTTTTTTGAAGTCCGAGGGGGAAATGGTTGTAGACCTGGTAATTGGTCGGAGTGGGTGAAAGCGACAACGCCGTTAGTTGGCAGTAAAATTTACAATTATTAGTTTCTAATTTAGTTAACTACTCCCCGAGCACTCCTGGTGTACAATTGGTCTATATGTTCATGGGTCGATGGCTAAAAACGGTTCTTGGTTTTGCGGCAATTTTTTTAATTACTATAAGTGTTTTTGTCCTTTTTCCCACAAATAGAGATAATGTAGTGGTGAGAAACTCCCCCTCCCCCATTCAGAGTGTTTCTGTCCCGACAGTTTCTCCCCAAAAATTAACTTACCCTTCGGAAATTATTGATTTAACTAATTGGAAAATAACGTTGCCAACGGGAAATGAGGAGCGGGCGCGAGAGGTCAAACAGCCTGAGCTGGCCAAATTTTTTTTGGCCCCTTGGTTTGAGGCTGTTTTACTTCCTAGTGGGTTGGGAGTTCGGTTTCGGGCGCCGGTTAACGGAGTGACGACCAGCGGATCCGGCTATCCCCGTTCAGAGCTGCGGGAAATGACCAATAATGGTCTTAGTAAAGCACGATGGAGTTCTTCAACCGGGCCACACATATTACGGGTTGAGGAGGCAATTACGGCGGTTCCCAAAACTAAAAAACACGTGGTTGCCGGACAGATTCATGATGCCGATCAAGACATCTTGGTTATCCGGCTTGAATACCCCAAATTATTGGTGAACGTTGACGGCAAAAATGTTTCGACTCTGGATTCGAACTATGTTTTAGGGAGGCGATTTGTCATTAGACTGGAAGTCGTTCGTGGAAGAACTAATGTGTACTATAACAACGCCGTCCAGCCAGCTTATACCCTCGTTTCTGATTACTCTGACGCTTACTTTAAAGTTGGAGCCTACACCCAATCAAACTGCAATCGGGAAAAATCTTCTTTGTGCAATGACGACAATTTTGGAGAGGTCGTTGTTTACCAAGTGTCGGTTACGCACCCTTCATGACATTTTATTGGGCGGCAAGGTCTCTTCTGTTTCGCCATAACTCGTTGTGGGCCAGATGATTGGCCGCATTCTTTTGAGAAAGCTTACTATAGATGCCGAATTTGCCACTTAAACGGACCTGATTATTAATGACCAGATTGTTGTTTGCCATTTCTAATAAATAAACGCCCACGATATTCTTGTCAAAAGTATTTTCTTTTAGGGTGTTGTTCTTGGTTTTCAGATACGCTCCAAACAGATTTCCAATAAGGTGGTTGTTGCTAACCCAGTTGTTATCGGCTAAATCGTAAAAGTAGATGCCGTTTCGTTTGGAGTTTGAGACAACGTTATTTTTTATCAAGTTGGTGTTTGATAGATGACTGGCCCTAATGCCGTCTAAATTGCCACGAACAATGTTATTTATGATCAAGTTATTACTTGATTCCCAAAGAGCGATGCCGTCGTGATTATTTTCAAACAAATTGTCGCGGACAATATTGTGGTTGGAATCTTTGTGCAGCATGAGTCCATGAAGGCGATTGTTGTAGGAATGGTTGTTTCTAATTGTGTTGTATTCACAACGCTTGGAAAAAATAATGCCATGGGTACCGTTATCGTGGGCGGAATTATTTTCAACCAGGAAGCCGTTGGAGTCGTCGTGAGGATCTAGACCGTAACGGGTATTGTCATAGAACTCGTTTCCCCGCCAAAGCATTCCGGTAGCCCCAAAAGTGTAAGCGCCAAAGTAGTTATTATGGAACTTGGAATTAATAACTTCTCCAGTCAACAGATCGGTGCCCAATTTACCGGTACTCATCCGCCAGGAGACGCCATAGGGAGAGGTATCGAGATCGGGGGTGCGGGGATAACCTAAGTACGCCAGTTCCGAATCGTAAATGTCCATGCGGGAGGAATCCTTGACAAGAAGGTAACTTCGACCGTCGTTTAGATTTTCATCGTAATTGTTTTTTCCTTCGTCCCAGGAGGTGATTTTGACACCATTAATCTCAACGGTTCCACTAAGAGCCCGCAGATAAACAAACCCGTCTTTGTTACTTGCGAGTTGCAACCAATTAACTTCATCTTTGTCTAGTTTCAGGTTGACGCCTGATCGAAGAAGAAGAATTGCCTTTAGATACCAAACTTTGGGTTTCACCTCGCGAAGGTGTTCTTCTCCAACACTGTTTCTAATGTCAGACAACGTTACCTTCTGTCCCCTACCAGAGACGGTTATCGTATTGGTTGTTTGGTCGTAGGTAATTAGGCGGTCGTCGTTGTAGCGGCGCTGATAGTTGAATCTATTTGATAAAGTTAAAGCAGTATCTTTGCCAGGAACGTTTAGCATTAGTCCAGGTTCAAGAATATTCCAATTGTTTATCCGGCTTAAATTGGCGCTTAGGATGGTCTCCATCGATATGCCAAACCTTTCGGCAATATTTGCAAGGGAATCGCCGGCTTGAACAGTGTATTTTTTTACGATGAGATATTTAGTTATTGGACCCAGCGGTTCTGTCCCCAAAGAATTTGATTTCTCAGGTAACACGCGAGCGATTAACTGAGCCTGTTCGTATTGAGGGATAATAATTCGGTACTCCTTGTAAAGAATAATGCTTATGGTAATGATGATAAAAACGGCTAACGTGGCTACGTAAGCCGGAGCTTGTTGGAAAAAGGTGAATTGCTGCAGTCGGGATTTGTCCCACCGGGTAATCCACCCTTGAGTGTTTAAGGTGAAAAACGCGTACAGACGAAGCGCCGCGGTTAAAAATGAGTAAATAATATAGAACGGCAGGAGATTAATGTCTTGGGGGCGCCTTCGCAAGTGTGGCAAGAGTTTGATGGTGCGGCTGCCAAACCACCACAGAAAGACAACCAGAGCCGGAAAATAAAGACCGAGAATCAGCGAAGTTAAAAAGAAAAGCGGACTTAGGAGAGTGGTGAACATTTGAAAGACCTTATCAATTTGGAAAAATAGAAGAGCTGGATGATTTTTGGGCCATCCTTGGCGCAGGGCTTTTAGATCGGCACGAAGAGCGTTTCTAGTCCATCTTAGTCTTTGTTTCATGTACGACCTCATATCAGTAAGGCCGTGCGTGTAAACCAAGGCATTACTTTGATAGGCCACTTTGTAACCGGCGGCAAGGACAAGATATGTCAGACATTTGTCGTCTCCGGAAATAACCAGCTTGCCCATGAATCGTTCATTAATCAGCTCACCAAGCATGGGCTTGATGATTTCCCGCTTGTAGAAAGCTGTTCGACCGGAGAGGCAGACTAGTGCTGTTCCCGCACGGGCTAAAAATGGAAACTCGTCGCAATAGCGAAGATCGAGTTGGATGTCAAAGATTTTTTGAGCGATTGTTTGGGGATTTAGGACATTTTGATAAGTGGCGACACCGGCGACTTTGGCATCAGCGAAGGGAGGTAAACTATTGGTGATTACACCAGGAGTCCAGAGGGTGTCAGCGTCAACAAGAGCAACGATTTTTGATTTGGCCTTTCTTATTCCGGTAGCCAGAGCGGCTCTTTTTCCGGGAATTTTGGTAATAATGAGTTTTGCTTTTTTGAACTTTCTGGAAAATTTTTTGAAAAGAGCAATATTTTTTTTGTCGCTGTGATCAATTACGGCAATAATTTCCCTAGGCCTTTCTGCCTTCCAGGAATTAAGAGCTGCTAAGAAAATTTCCGGAATTTCATTATAGACCGGAGTGATGATGGAGACGTCTGATTGATAGGTTCTTTTATCCGGACGGTATGAGAGAGCGACACATTCTTTAAGAGCCCAGATTCCCCAGCGCCATATTCCAATGATGCCAAGAGGAATAAGAAACGGGTAAAGATCCAGATACTGTTGCAAATAGAACAGAGCGGCGTCGATCATGGTGACTACGGTGCGTAGGAGGCCTGGCCGTTATTGGTTTCTGACTTGAGGGCGTAGAGAAGATGGTGTTCGTTTTTTTCATTCACATTAATAATTTTTTTTAGAAGATCGGCTGAGAATTTCTTTAGTCGAGCTAAATAGCTTTCGTTTACGACAATGATTGCTTTGAGGAGGTCGACAGGGTAATTATTAAGTTCCTACTAGTGCCGACAAGCTTGATTGTCTTTTGGCAAACAAGTTCCAACGAATGGTCCGAGATTTTTGGTTCCGTAAGCAGGACGATATAGGCCTTCGCAGCTAAGGGTTGTGATCTCAAACATTTTGTCATTGTCGACTCCTAATTGTTGCCCAATGAATCTCATTTCATTGAAAAAGGAAATTTTTGTCGCGTTGAAAAGATTGTGAACGTATTTTTGCATCTCGGCCTCGGCAAGAGTACAGCGATAAATGGGACATTTGAAATGCTCATAAGTTTTGGCCACGAGATCACCAGATCGGGAATCATACTGGCCAATGACGATTACCGGGGGATTGGTGCCATCTTCAATGGAAGTTAACTCACGCAGATATTCGGGAGTCATGCAAACTCCGAAATCAATTCCGACTTTTTTACCTGAGTGTTTTTCTAAAATCTTAATTACAAGTTTTTCGGTAGTACCAGGAAGAACAGTGCTTTTTACCACGACGACGTGATAGTTTTTTTGATTTTTTAGTCGTTTGCCAAGATCGGTTGTGGCTGACTCAATGAAACTGAGGTCAATTCGATCGTTAACCGTTGGGGTCGGAACGGTTAGAAAAGTCACATCGAAATCTTGGAATTGATCCTTAACATCGTTCCGGAGAAGGGCGGTTAATCCCTGATCTTGGAGTTTTTTAATTTGTTCTGGTACGACGCCAATGAAGGCAACTTCAAATCCCCGATCGATATACGCGTGTCCTGTAGCCTGACCGACGAAGCCTGGTCCAACAATACAAATTTTTTGTTTTTTTTGAGTCATTTGTCGAGTTTGGGTTGGCAGGAGGCAATCGCGGGTAATTAAGTTTCTAAAAGGACTATATCGAATGTAAAGTAAAAAATCAACCCCATAATTTTGATTTATGAAAGTTATTGTCCGCTGATATCTTTTCGGTTTTGGTCAAGGAAATTGTTGCTAAGATAATTTTTTTGCCCGGCAGGAATTTTTGTGTAAATACCGTATGACAGGCTTTGACTAATTTTATTTTCTGATAATTCGTTATTGGAAGCGGCGCCGACAAAATAGAATCCGGTTTTGTTGTTGGTCAGAATATTTTTTGAAAAGTAATTCTCTTTTGAATTTATGTAGATACCGACGCCATTTAAGACAAGTGTGTTATCTCTGACAAGATTTTTGTTCGCGTTGTCATAGAGATAGATGCCATAAAGTCGGTCGGAGAATAAATAGTTTTTGGACAAAATATTCTCAACTGATTTTGAATTGAGACGGATCCCGTGCCGATTGTTTTTTATGGTATTATTGCGAACAAGGTTGTAGCTTGAATGCCAGAGGGCAATCCCACTGGTATTTCCATAGACGAGGTTGTTTTCAACAATATTAAAGTCAGAGACTTCGTGCAGCATGATTCCGTGAAGTTTGTTGTCATAGGAAACATTGTTCCTGATCGTGTTGTACA
>CAYPLU010000010.1:0-1533 GCA_964411775.1 uncultured Gammaproteobacteria bacterium
GGCCCTAGCGCTGTTCCGCCAAAACCTGGACCTGTTTAACTATCTGATCGATATAATGAGTTGCGGCGGCATACTGACTGACCGCGGTATTGCCAAGAGCTTTCATATCTTCGTAATAAATATCCTCGTACTCTTTGGATAACTTCTTCCACGGAATGTTTCTTTCAGCCGCTCGTTTAATTATTTTGTCATCGATGTCAGTAATGTTTTGCAAATAGAAGACATCATACTCACGAAACCTCAAATACTTAACAATAAAATCAAACTGGGTGTACGTTTTGGCGTTTCCAATATGGGCAAAATCATAGACGGTTGGTCCACAGACAAAAAAATTAACTTTCCGACCACTAATCGGCTCAAAGTCTTCGATCGTTTTTGTTAGTGTGCTATAAATTTTCATTACTTCTTCAAATCTTAAACTCTATATATACCACCATGTCTAACCTATCCCCCCAGTATCTTTTAACTCAGTGCTCCTTTCGGCATTCTTAATACTTTGCTGAACTGGCGTCAGTTTTTTCGACCCCACTTTTATTTCCGGACCATTGCCGCTCCCGCCAATAACTGCCGACTGTTCATTCTTACCTTTATTAATCGCCTCATCGCGAATTTGTTCAAATCTTTTTCTAAGATCTTCTGTTCGTTTAGCTGACACGGCAGCTGTTAAATCGGTAATCTTACCCATCATCTTTTTTGACGGTGCCGGTTTATCACTAGCCATCTTTTCTAGTGCCTTACCAAAATCACTACTGGGCTTTGGTGGTTTTACCGTGATTGCCGTTTTTGCCGATTGAAAAAACTTCTTAGGTTCCGCTTTGAAAGTCTCAATTCCTGAGTTGAGGTTTTGTTCAAGCTCGTCTTTAAAATCAGAGACAATCTGCTTCACTGCGCCAGTGTATCAGGGAAGTTGGCTCTCAAACAAGATTGTTCTTAAATTTGAAGGATTGAGTCTTTGTTTCAATCTCCGCTTCTGCACCAATCGGAATAACCATCTTTGGCGCCTCATGACCAAAATCAACATCCCAAAGAATTGGAAAATCAAAAGCACGGGCCATTTGCAAAAGCACATACCTAAGTTCCGGCGTCCCCACATAACCGCTGTCTTCATTACATCTTGTCAACTTGCCAACAAGCATCCCTTCGCACCTTTCTAGTACCCCAACATTTTTAAGATGGTAAAGATTTCGAATGATCTCGTTATAGTGGTCTTCAAACTCTTCCCAGAAAAAAATAATTTTCTGGTCAACCATTCGCGGGAATGGATCATACCCTGTCCCCAAAATCGCACAAGTAGTTGCCAAATTTCCACCGATCAACGTCCCTTTTCCTTTTCCGGGACGAAGAACTTCCCACTTTTGCGACTCGGGTTCAACCTTAATCTCCCCACTGTTCCTCAAAACTTCCCAGACATTGCTTCTCGAATAATCGCTCTCAACTGCCAACCCCGAACCATTTGGACCATGAAAAGAGACCAAACCCGTTTTCGCAAACATCGCTTGCTGCAAAATTGTCGCGTCTGAATATCCCATGAAA
>CAYPLU010000010.1:1543-9628 GCA_964411775.1 uncultured Gammaproteobacteria bacterium
TTGCCTTAACCTCCGTATCTGCAAACGCACTGTTTAGATCTTCTGCCCGGTCCTCAATTGTCCCGGCGGTGTAATCGCCGATTTTATAAAACAAATGTTTCCCCAGCCTTACCTTATACCCTTGGGCTTCCAAGTATTTTTTAGCTTCGGTAATATCATCCCGATCAACCGGTTCAGATGGAGCCACAATCGAAATAGTGTCCCCGGGAATAAGTTTTCTTGGCCAAACAGAAGTAATCATAAACTAGTCTAATTTTAGCTTGTTATAGTAAGCCGAACAACGGGAGAAACACTACAGGACCTAGCATTTTCACCTATAGTAGTTCTTTTCATGGGGCGCCCGGTCTTTTAAGCGTAAGTTTTCACGAACTCACCCTGGGCAATTTCAAATTTCAAATTTCAAATTTCAAATTCGCCAGCCTATCGGCCTGATCAAACTAGATCAATCAATCGCCCGTCTGCCTTGCATTGCCCGGGTCAACGTCGTTTCATCAGCATATTGAAGGTCACCCCCAATTGGAAGTCCAATCCCAAGCCTAGTAATTTTAACTTTTGAATTTTGACTTTTAATTTTCCGAGAGAGATACATCGCCGTCGCCTCCCCCTCCATTGTTGGATTCAAAGCAAGAATGACTTCCTCGGCCTCTCCTTTCTTAACGCGCTCAACCAGATCAAAAATATAAAGCTCGTCCGGACCGATATTTTGGATTGGGTTAATAAGTCCGTGGAGGACATGATAAAGCCCTTTATAATTTCCCGGTTTCTCCAGGCTAAACACATCAAGCGGCGTTTCCACAACGCAAATTGTCTTTTTGTCGCGAGTGTTATCTAGGTCTAGACCACAAACATTCTTACAAACCCGGCAAAGGGTTATGCCTTCACCCAACCCCGTTAAAGAAAGCGCAAACTTTTCTATCTCCGCTTTGGGAACATGCAAAAGATAAAACGTCAACCTCTCGGCCGTTTTTGGGCCGATTCCAGGAAGTCGCTCAAAGGCCTCGATTAAATTTCGAATTTGCTTTGGAAAAACCATTATTATTGTGATAGTCGTCCTTGTCCGCCCTGATCCTGCCCTTGAGCTTGGCCCTGATCGCCACCCATTGCTCCAGACAATTGCTGCAACTTTGAAGCCGCAACCATCTGCGACTTGTAGAGAGCCTCACCAAGAACGGCCTCCAATTCATAGTCACGAACACCATCCCACGAAACTTCAATGACTTTTTGGTCTCCGGTTAAGACAATCTTCAAAAGTCCTTTAGCCGTCTGCTTAACCACCTCAACCCGCTCGGCAGCCAGCTGTTGCTGGATCTGTTGCGCTGTCTTTCTCATCTGATTAAGGTCCCCTAGTTGTTTAAATCCGTCTAATAATCCCATTAATCTTCACCACCTTTCTTATCGCTTAATTGAAATTTAACTTTTATATTACTCCCGAGTATACCAGAAACCACTTTCTCAAAAATCTCCCGATTTTGCTGTTCCGAAAGCTTGTCCCGATGAAATTTATAAAAAACTTCGACAATAAGACTCTCCCCTACAATATCTTTTGGTCGGCAAGCTCGCAGAAATGCCACCAGACTATGGTTGTAAGGCTTTAAATTAGACAAAATTTCCGGCCATTTTTCCCTAACCTTCTCCACCGAAAGATCAGTAAAAACCCTGTTTTCTTTTAGCTCTCCAGGTTCTTTAGGCTCTATTGCCTTTCTAGATCCGACCGTCCTGCCGATAAATTCTAACAACATCGCTTCAAGTGGCAATTGAGGAACCGGACATTCACGAACATCTCGCAGGGCTGACAAGCAATCGGAAACTAAATTGTTAATTTCCGCATCCGGAAACGATAATGGAAATTTTTCCTTAGCCAGACCATTTGCGGTCAAAAGATGATCACGAAGACCATTCAAAATTTCCTCAATCAGAGTTTCAATTCTCCCTCCTGTTTTAGAAAACTTTTCAATAATTTCAACCATTGATTTAGCGTTTTTTTCATCAACCGCTGTCAAAATTTCTAGAGCTGTCTCTCTGATTGAATCAGACGACGCCTCGGCTATCTCTTCCAAAGAAAGTTTGCCGCCCCGCATGGCTAACTGTTCCAAGATTTTTTGTGCGTCTCGAAATGACCCCTTTGCCATTAGAGCAATTTTCTCTAAAACCCCCTCCCCCACTTTTATCTTTTCTCCTTCAACCACCCTCGAAAGTGACCGGATAATTTCTTCCTTGGAGGCTGTCTTAAAATCATAAACCAGACACCTTGAAACAACTGTTTCGGGAAGCCTCTGTGGATCAGTTGTTGCCAGAACAAAAATAACGTGCTCCGGCGGCTCCTCAAGCGTCTTTAGAAGAGCATTAAAGGCACTCGTTGAAAGCATGTGTACTTCATCGATGATATAGATCTTAAATTTCCCCTGAACGGGTGCTAGTTTCACCTTCTCTCGAAGATCTCGAATATCATCAACCCCGGTGTTACTGGCAGCGTCAATCTCAATCACATCAAGCGATCGCCCCCCAACAACTGCTTTACAGGATTCACATTTATTGCACGGTTCCTCTCCCACCTTCCGCCCGGTGCAATTGACTGTTTTTGCAATCAGTCGTGCCATTGAAGTTTTTCCACTCCCCCTTGTCCCAATAAGAAGATAAGCGTGCGAAAACTTGTTTTCCAAAAGGGCTTTGCCAAGAGTCTCTCTAATCTCGAGGTTATCAATTTCAGCGATGGTTTGCGAGCGATATTTTAGATAGAACATTACCCAAAGATTATGGATGTTGGTTCACAAATTGTAAATGCCGTCAGTCGTGGTGTTCCCCCAAAAGATGCAAAACCCCGTGTTTAACAAGTTCACCAATCTTATCATCGACCATCTTATTGTCTTCATTGGCCTCCTCCTGTGCCAGCTGGTAACAAACCACAATGTCCCCAAGAGCCAAAGGCTCACTTGGGTTCTCCAAAAAGCGGCGCCCGTTTTTTCCTGTCGGCGAAAAAAGCTTCTCTCCCGCTGTCGCAAGTGGAAAAGTCAACACGTTGTGAGGTTCACTATCTCCTAAATATTTTTTGGCAATCTCGGCTGATTTTCGAAGTCCACATACAAGAACGGAAACGGAAACGTCTGAAGTTATATTACGATTCAAAAGTTGTTCCACAACTGCTTTTCGAATTCCCGGTCGCGAAACGGGATATTTTGAATCTGCCAAAACATCAACAAATACCATTTTTATTACGAAAGAATCTCCTTCAAAATTTTTGATACCGTTCCCCCATCCGCTTTACCTTGGAGTTCCTGCATCGAAAGTTTCATCATGGTCCCAAAATCAACGCTAGGATTCTTGGATCGCAAATCTTGAATCTTTAATCTTATTTCCCCCTCCCCCATTTGCTCCGGCATATAGGTTTGCAGTATTACTAGTTCTGCCTTTTCCTTATCAACCAAATCCTGCCGCCCCCCCTTTAAAAACATTTCAATTGACTCCTGGTGTCTTTTAACCTGCTTTTTGATGACTGAAACAGTATCATCATCGGTCAAAGAGCCTCCCACAGATGGTGGGTATTTTTCAATCTCAAAGTTAGCTATTTCCCCAAGTAAAAACCGGAGAGCCTCAAGTTTTCCCTTGTCCCCCGATTTCTGGGCAGAAACCGCATCCTGTTTAATTTGATCTCGCAACATTTCTAAACTTTTCGATAAACCCTACCTTTAGATCTTTTCCTTTCAAGCACCTTGTTCTTTTTCTTTGTCGACGGTTTTTCATACCGATCATGATCTTTAACCAAATCAAGAATATTTTCCGACAAAACTTTCTTCTGAAAAGCCCGAATAAGTTGGTCTGATGATTGCCCTGGCTGTGCTTTGACAACTGCCATTTAAATTAACACCTCCTAACCTCTAAACCTCTCGGTCCAAACTAACTTTACCTAACAAATGGAAATGCAAATGCGGCACCATTTTCGCCGTTCCTCCATTGACAACTATTCGGTATCCATCATCCGCCATTTTGTTTTTCACGATTTCTTCTGAAATTACTTTCTTAATGCGCAAGATAATTTCATCACTAGCCAAGTGAAAGTCACTAACGTGTTCCCGGGGGACAAAAAGCCAATGAATTTCATTAGATT
The DNA here is from genome assembly GCA_964411775.1 of uncultured Gammaproteobacteria bacterium. Classification (GTDB taxonomy): domain Bacteria; phylum Patescibacteriota; class Microgenomatia; order JAMCZE01; family JAMCZE01; genus CAYPLU01. The sequence goes on from CAYPLU010000010.1 coordinate 5,646, forward strand.
TAGAGGACTTATCCTTAAACCCTACGATAAGATCATCCTGGTAAATAAACTCTGTTGGCACTTCTCCAAGAATAATCCTGCAAAAAACACAGTCTTTCATAAAAATCACCCAATTTTACCTTTTTTATGCCTTGACAGCAAGCGAAAAAATTAAGTAACATTACCAAGCATGTCAAAAATCGTAGCTAGTCAAATTACTTTTTCCCTTAAGAACCTCATCGTCCGATGGGGCAGTCTTTCGTGGGAGGTAAAAGATTAGCCGACAAATTAAAAATTAAAACAACAAATACCTCCCAAAACGGGAGGTTTTTTTAATGTTAAAAGGAGGAGGTGACAACAATTATGGAACTCGAAATAACAGACAGCGATCATCAAGGCACAAGTCAAATGACGGAGGTTCAACACGCCTTGGCATATCACGCTGCCAAGCAATCGTGTTATTCAATAATGAATCCGGAGTTTGAGCGGCACGCCTTAGCCGTTGAAGCGGCTATGGCTGAATTAGCAGCGGATCAACCAAATAATCGCCATCCCGTAACAACAATGCAAGCCTAAGACTGGGATTCGGTCTTGGAGTAACAAAAAAAAAGGGGTGCTCTTCACAAGCGCCCTTTTTATAAAAACCTATGCATCATCAACTTCATACCCATCCAACCCCACCACAATTATGGTCTTACGGTCATGACCACGAAAGCGCGCCCCAAGGGGAGGAACAGGATGACGATATTGTTCTCTATTAGCTATTTTGGCAGCCTCAATAAATCCAGACGTCATCTCCAAGCAACTACCAAGATCCATACAATTTCCACGCTGCCGACAGGGAACTCCGGAAGGACACCTTAACTCTACTAAGTCTTTCATGACGGCATAACGATCAAACTTACGAAACCAATCGTAACACGATTCCTACCGAAGTCAACCAAAGGGTCAATGGGTCAATCTTCCAACTCCTCAACCCTTACTATTCTTACCGGGCCAGTGAGTTTCTTAACTGCCTTAAAATGATCACCAAGCGAACCAGGTTCACCCTGCGGACCGCCGACAACTACTACCGCTTAGTCCCCCGGACCCGGCCGAGCCATCCTTAGAGGAACTGTAAAAACAGTGTCCTGAAAAGCCGCACCTTTGGCTTCAACCATATCAGCCGATCCCTCCTGCCAATGGTCAAGAAGTCTTTGTGCTCCCTCTTCGCTGGCTTCGACAGTTGCCTGACGACGAAACATTTTTAGATTACTTCATCAATGTTAATAAGTCGCGTTTCTTTCTCCGACCTTTTTTTAATCTCAATCTTGCCCGCTGTTTTTTCCGAAACCACTAGTCTCCACGGGATTCCAATCAAATCCGCATCGGCAAATTTCTGTCCGGCAGATACATCCCGATCGTCAAACAATACCTCTTTTCCCTCCGTCAACAGTTTCTCATAAACCTCCTGCGCTTGTTTCAAAACCATATCTGACTCCCCAAGAACCAAAAGATGATATTGAAATGGCGCGATTATCTCCGGCCAAACGATTCCTTTTTCGTCATGAAGTTTCTCAACCACAATTGCCATCGCCCTCTCAACCCCAATGCCATAAGAACCCATATATAAAAGCCTTTCCCGGCCTTCTTTATCAACGTAAGTTGCCTTATGAGGCTCCGAATAAAAATATCCATAAGAAAAAACGTGGCCAAACTCAATCGCGCGCACTAGTCTCAACGATCCTCTTTTACACTTAGCACAAACCGCTCCTTCAGGCGCCGAAGCAAGATCTGCCACCAGGTGGCTTTGGAAATCTCGACCATAGTTCACGTTGATTGGGTCAGTCGTGTCGGTTTTTCGACCGCCATACAAATTCTTGGCATTGACCACTGACTCATCAACCACGAATGTGATTCGTGGGTCTTCATATCCCCATGAATGAACAAACCCGGGTTTTGCTCCAAAACTGGCTAAGTCCTCATCGGTTGCCGGCTCCAAATCTTCTGTCCCAACTACTCGGGCCAGTTTTTTTTCATTAACATCAAGATCCCCCGTTATTGTGGCGATAATAATCTTGCCGCCCGTCGTCTTATAAACGACATTTTTAATAAATCTCTCTGCCGGTAATTTGTAGTGAGCAACCAAATGCTTAATTGTTTTTACTTCAATTGGCAGAGGCACTTCCTCATATGGTTTTGCTTCTTCGCCCTCATTAATCTTTGATCGGACAAACTCTGCCTTTTCTAAATTAGCCGCATAATCACATTCACTGCACCGAACAATTGTGTCTTCACCAAACTCCCCTTCAACCATAAACTCATGAGAATAATCCCCTCCAAGAGCACCATTGTCAGCAATAACCGGGATTGGATCAAGCCGAAATTTTCGAGCAATGTTTAGGTAGGCCTCGTAAAAAAGTTCGTAATTCTTTTTAAATTTCTCAACGTCTTCATCAAATGAATAGGCGTCCTTCATTAAAAACTCTCGGAGACGCAAAAGTCCGCCCCGAGGTCGTTTTTCGTTGCGAAACTTCTGACTAAACTGATGAAGGATAACAGGCAAATCCCTATAAGAAAGAGCCATGTTTTTAACCATTTCAGTAAAGATTCCTTCTCCTGTCGCTGCTAAGGCAAACTCCTGTTTTGTTCTCTCATCTTTAACTTGCAACAGATCCTTTCCCCAAGCATCAACCCGCCCCGTTTTTTGCCAAAGTTCTTTTGGATGCAGAGTTGGGGTGAAGACTCTCTGGGAACCCAACTTCTCCATTTCTTCTTCAATTACGGCGATGATTTTCTGATAGACCCGGGCTCCAAGGGGCAACAGCTCATATCTCCCCGAAACAAGTTCCCGGATGAATCCGGCCTGATAAAGAAGTTTGTGAGACGTCAAAACCGCACTCGTGGGAGAATTCTTAATCGTCTTGCCAAAGAGTTGTGAATACTTCATTCGTTACAATTTTAATCTAAAATCTTGAATCTTAAATCATGAATCATGAACCATGAACCATGAACCATGAACCATGAACCATATTGTATGGTTACCACCCCAAAACCCGAATCCGAATATCACTGTAACTGATAAGAATAATCAACACGAGTAGGAATATCATACCCGCCTGATTAACTAAAATTTCATATTTAATCGGAAACCTCCGTCTGGCAATCCCTTCAAAAATCAAAAACATTAGCCTTCCCCCATCCATGGCCGGAATCGGCAAAAGATTTACAAAGGCTAATGATAATGACAAAACACCCGTGAAGTTGACCAAAGATTTAATCGCCTCAGAAACCGGCAATTTCAAAATTTCCCCAATGGTTGTAGCGATACCAATTGGGCCGGAAATGTTTTCGGTAATTACTCGGGTGTTACCTGTTTTAACAGCCTTATCGGCAAACATCGACAAAACTTGAACGTTGTAAACAAACATATCAGCACTATAAACAAAACCAGACGTCAGCTTTTCCGGCAACGACAAATATCTTACAGCCACCCCTTCGCCAATCCCCATCCCTAACGCCCCTTCACCTGTCTGTGGAGACACACGTGGGGTGGCAAAAATAACTCTGACTCGGGCTAAGCTTTGGTCTGAAACCAGAAATCGCATCCTTTTCCCTGACTGCTCACGAATATATTTTTGAAATTCCGAGCTGACCTCAAATTTCTTGCCATCCGCCTCCAAAACTACCTCGCCAAACACAAAACCCGCCTCGTAAGCCGGTGATTTTGGCGCCACGTATGTCACCACCACCACGTTGTTATGCGGACTCACAAACTGATAGTTAGCAAATCTGGGAATAAGCACTCTAAAGTTATTAATTCCCAAAAACACATAAAACAAAACGGCCGCAAACAAAAAATTCATCGCCACTCCAGCTACCACGACTGTCATTCTTGTCAAAAGAGACATACTATAAAACGGTTTCCCCGAAATCTTACCTGCTTGCCCCTCTGAGGCCAAAGGCGAAGGCGGGTCTTCCCCTAAAAGGCGGACGACTCCTCCAAACAAAATTGGGTAAAGGGA
>CAYPLU010000010.1:9638-27568 GCA_964411775.1 uncultured Gammaproteobacteria bacterium
AACTCCCAAACTCCAATGCCTGATTTCCTAGCTACAACGAGATGCCCAAATTCATGAACAATAACTAGAACTGAGAGAACCAGAAGAAAAACAACCAGTGTCAAAACCATGAAGAAAATTATATCACCATCAACTCTTTTTCTTTCTCAGAAAGTTGCAGTTCCAATTTTTCGACAGTTTGGTCAATCATCTTCTGAATTTCCTTCTCCATTCGCTCCTTTGTATCCTCATCTGATTCTGCCTTGGCGATGTCTTCCATCGCTTCGTGACGAATTTGCCTGGCCATTACCTTTCCCCCTTCAACTTTCGTTCCCGCCAATTTGACATATTCCTGTCGTCTTTCGGCTGAAAGAGCTGGCACCACCACACGAGTAAATGACTCTTGAGGAATAGCTGTAAGACCAAGGTTAGCGTCACCAATTGCTTTGGCAATAGCATTAACGTTCGAGAGATCAAACGGGGTGACTACGAGTGAAAGCGGGTCTGGAGATGAAATTGTTGCTAGCTCAACCAGCTTCATCTTCGACCCATAAGCCTCGACAACAAGATTTTCAATCAACTGCGGCGAAGCTTTACCGGTTCGAATTGTTGCCAAATCGCCTTTGACGACCTCAACGACTTTCTGAAGTTTTTGCGAAGTTTGATTAAGGATTTCGTCCATTGCGTTAGATTGTTACGCGCTCAAATCGATCAATCTTTATGTTTTCTCCCAGTTTTCCAATAACCGCTTTAATCATATCATCCACGGTCAACTTTGGATCACGAATGTTTGGTTGCTCCAAAAGCTCCTTCACGTCTTTTGGGTTCATCGACGCTACCTGAAGCGCAATCTCTTTACCAAGATTCAAAAATTCATCCGTCTTTGCCACAAAATCAGTCTCACAAAGAAGTGACACCAAAACTCCGATCTTGCCTCCGTGAACATAAGAAAAAACGATTCCATGATTGGTTTCCCGTTCACCCTTTTTAGCCGCTTTTTCAATTCCTTTTTTCTTCAGATACTCAATTGCCTTCTCCCGATCACCTTTTGCAACCTCAAGCGCTTCCCGACAGTCAGCAATCCCAGCACCTGTCATTTCCCGAAGTTTTTTAATGTCACTAACAGTGATCATATGACTTCCTCTTTTGCCGCTTCAGTTGCTTTGGCAACTTGTGCCGCTTGGTCAGCGGCATTTTTTTCTCGTTCCAAAAACCCCTCAATCCAGGCATCAGCTAAATAATCCAGAATTATCTTTACACTACCAACCGCATCATCATTCGCCGGAATCCCAATCTCCACCGGTTCCGGATTCACATTGGTGTCAGTAATTGCCAAAATTTTGACTTTCGTAGCCAGTGACTCTCGAACCGCAATTTGATCTTTCTTAACATCAATTAAAAAAACTGCATTTGGGATTTTACCCAAACCCACCAATCCTTCATAAAGCCGCAGATACCGATCAAGTTTCCTTTGTGCTAACAATTTCTCTTTTTTTGTAACAAACCGATTTTTTTCAATGTCGTCCCGAAGTTTAAGAATAGTGTCCAAATTATTTTTCTTGATAACATCAAAGTTTGTCAAAAGCCCGCCCGGCCATCTTTCCAAAAGATAATAAAAGTTTGAATTCCCAACACAATTTTCTCTGACCTTCGCAACCATCTCTTTAACCACCTCCTGTGCCTGACGTTTAGTTCCAACCACCACAATGGTTCCCCCAATTTTTGCCAAATTCTTAAAATACTCCGCTGCCGCCAGAAGCCCGGCTCGCGTTTTAACTAGATCAATAATGTGTACTCCTTCACGAGCATCAAAAATATACGAAGCCGCCTTTGGGTTCCACCTAGTCGTTTGATGACCAAAATGACATCCAGCTTCCAAAAGTTCTTTAAGAGTAATGTCTCTCATTTATTTAGCTTTGATTCCAGAAGAAAACCCAGAAGTTTCCGTTTGGAATCCCTTAAATCCACCACTTAGCAAAAATTAATCAGGGATCCTAAAAACGCTAAGTGTGAGTAATGAAGCTATTTTAACAGCTCAATTGAAAGTTATCAAGAAGGGCCTCAACTGTCCTTGGACCAACTCCTCCAGGGACGGGACTCACAAAAGCGGCCACTTTAGATACTTCCTCAAAATCCACATCCCCCACCAGCTTTCCGTTTTCATCACGGGCAATCCCAACATCAATGACAATTGCTCCTGGTTTGACCATATCTTTTCGAATTAAATGTGGAACCCCAGTCGCCGAAACCAAAATATCAGCTTTCAAACAAGTTTTATGTAGTTCGTCTTTTGGGGTAAATTCATCGCACACACGGACGTTACCCCCCATGTTACGAAACACCATTGCCACTGGTTTACCAACCAAATCAGATGCTCCAACGACTACACAATTTTTGTTTTTCAACCGTGCCGTTCCTTCAGCAAAAACAAGCTTCTTATTTAACTGTTCACCCAATATCTCAAGGACCGCTTTGGTGGCCGCCGGGTAAAATCTTGGATTACCCGCTTTGACGAGTTGTAAGTTAGCGCTCGTCAGGCAGTCAACGTCCTTTTTAGGATCAATCACGTCTAAAATTTCTCGGGATTGGTCCTTCGATTTGCCCGGAAGTGGCAATTGGACCATAATTCCGCCCACAGATTCATCCTTATTCAGTTCTTGAATCCGTGAAATCAGTTGCAGATCCGTGCAATCTTCCTCAAATTTGATTAATTCTGTCTCGATTCCGTTCTCTGAAGCTTTGAAAAGTTTTCGTTTAACGTAAAGAACGCTCGGCCCATCCCCCCCAACCAAGATAATTACTAACTTTTTCTCCATGCCTCTTAATATTCGCTCGGAGAATACATGTAAGCCCTTCCTCTCCGCTCTTTGAAATTACAAGGATCACCCAAATCTTCTTCGCACTGTACACACGAAATGCCCGAGCAAGGATTAATATATCCGCACCTCAAGCATTCTTTTGGATAGCGACCTTCCGCAGACGAGGTCTCCTCGGCAATCTCCCGCATGGTTAATTCTCTATCGAGAGCGTGTCGGACCAACCATTGCTTTACTCCTTCTTTGCTTCCCATATTAGTCTTACAGGTAAAAAATCACAATCTAGACAAAAGTCAACTCACATCTCCTCATATTATAGGCCTTGATAACCAAGATAACAACTCGGGGGCTTAAAACGAATTATTGAAGCCGTTTTATCAAAAGTCGAAAAATATCTTCATGAATTTCTGGGATAGTTCGATCTCCATTTACAACTTTCACAATCTTTGGAAATTTCTTAGCTGAAAACAGATACCCCCTTCTCGTCGCCTCATAGAATTTCTTATCAAGACAATCAAACTTATCTCGACGATCACCTTGCGCTCTACTCATCGCTACCCGTACTGGAACATCAAGAAAAATTACCAAATCTGGCCAAATTCCAGCAATTGCCGAATCGTTTATCTTCATCACTTCTTTATACCCAAGCTTCCTCCCAAACCCTTGGTGAGCAATGCTTGAAAAAAAACTACGATCCGAAATAACAATCCCCCCTTTTTTAAGATGTGGTGCCACCAGAACCCGAAGTGACTGCGCTCTTGCCGCTGCCACTAAGTATTGCTCGCAAACTGGGTGCATCAGTTCTGAAAACTTTCTGACTTGGAAGATCTCCCTAGTTGCCTCAGCAATCTCCGTTCCTCCCGGCTCTCTAACCTGGAGAAATTTTTTCCGAGGGAATTCCTTTCTCAGTCGTTCCATAATCAATTTAACCTGTTCCCCTTTCCCCGAACCATTTAATCCTTCGAACACAATATAAAATCCTTTTTTCATTTTTTTCGGGCTAAAATCATCAGCCTTGATGGGCACTTTGTATACTTCTCATATTCGCTCATTGAAACTTCCTTTCCTTTTAATAAAACCTCTGGTTCTGAAACCTCCATTACTTCAAAGCCGGACTGGGTCATAAGATTAATATAATCACCCATTGTCTTATGTGAGTACGGCAACTCTTTCCCCCAAGGGGTAGGAATGAGTCTTGTCTTTCTTTCAAAATACTTACTCAAGTGTCCATTAACCCACCTTATTGGATGAGGAACTGTAAACAATACTACGCCTCCCTTTTTAAGAACTTTACGCATCTCGCCAATGACCGTGGCAGAAACTTTCTTATCAAAATAGTGGATTACAAAGTTGCAAAAAATGACGTCAAACTTATCTTTGAGTTGAAACGGTTTTCTAATATCGCGCTTCAAAAAAACTACCTTTGGATAATCCTTAGCCGCTTGCCCTAGAAGTTCCCCATCAATATCTATCCCGGTAACATTTCTTTCTTTTACGCCAGCTTTAGTTAAGAAACTTATCCCGTGACCACTTCCGCACCCGACTTCTAAAACCTTACTCGATGATTTTGTAACCTTTCTCAAAAGTCGCAGAATCTCTGGCCCTTCAATGTAATTTCGGCTAAACGAATCTTTGAGGTAATCAACATAATTTTTTCCAAGACCGCTACTGATATCTTTTTGAAGTCCTCCTTTTGCAAGTCGCTTCTTTAAAACTGGGAAGATAAGTTTTGACCAATAGCTCATTTTTTCAAAATATTTCTCCCCTTCCTTAAAGGTAATAAACCTCCCGTCAATAATCCCATCGTCACCTCGTTCACGAAACTTTGTTTTATCCCCTTGAAAAATCCAAATCAGCCCCACATGAACCCTATTAACTGGGTTATCCTGAAGGTGGACTGCACCAAAGAAAGTTTTTTTTAAAATCATTCCTTGGTAGTCAATTTCCTCTCTAAACTCCCGCATCGCCGCCTCTTCAATCCCCAGGTCACCTTTATCAACATGTCCTCCAAGAACAATCGGCCAAAGATCATGAAGTCTTTTTTCAGAACCTGTTTGGGGAATCCGGTGAATAAATAGCTTATTCTCAGCAACAAGAACAATTTGGGGAATAATTTGCTTATAATTTTTATCCTCTTCCAAATCCCCTCGTCGCTTATAAATCCCCTCCCGATCAACTAGTTTCAAAAATTCCTTTTCATTAAGATCGGTTCGTAATCCTTCCCAAACCCCATCCTTAAAAAGTTTTTTTGCTGGGACAGCCAAAACTTTAACATCCATCTTATTCATTTCTTCATACATTACTTATATCCTGTTGTTCCAAATCCTCCTCGGGATTTCTTTCCTAACCTTTTTACTTCCACAAACTTTGCCTTGGCAATCTTTGAAAAAATTCCTTGGGCAATTCTCGTTCCTTTTCCCAGAGGAACAGTTTTCTTTGTCAGGTTATAAACCGTAATATTAATTTCGTCAGTATCCCCACTATAATCCTGGTCAATTGTCCCTCCGATAACTAACAGTCCAAATTTAAACATCGTTGAACTCCTTGGTTCAACCATAAGGTAGTATCCCTTAGGAACCGCCACTCCAAGATTGGCGGGAATTTTTTGAACCTGAGAAGGTCCAATTTTTGTATCAATTCTCGTGTAAATATCAAACCCCACGGATCCAAGAGTCTTATACTCGGGGAGTGGCAATTCGCGATCAAATCTTTTAATTTTAACCCTCATTTTTTGAAGTCTTTTGCAGTTTACTATCAAAAGTTTCCAGCTTTATCCGGGATTCCCTACTCAAAATCACCAACCAACAATCGACATAACTTAAGTTCACGCCTCGGTATAATCTTAAAGTTTCGAGAAGAATTTGTTTTCTTGGATTTATGATCCAATCTTGACTAGCCAAATCCAATAATACTTCCACAACGTCTTGTTTAAATTGCTTGTAAAACGACTGCAAAGTCCAAACTATCTCTGCAGCAACAAGTTCATCGAGGTAAAGAAGTATTTTTCCTTCACCGGCCCGATTAAAAATCAATTTAGCCCTTTTATAAAAAACCAAATTATCCTTTCGGAGGAAACGCAAAATAATGTTGGTGTCTAAAATTAGAGTGTTCACTTCGTCAAGCCTCGTTCTTTAGCCAAAAACGGACCAATCGTCTTTCTCACCTTCCACATCGGAGCATAAGGAACCTTTGATTTAAGCGACCCGGCCAACCGGTCAACCGCATTCCTCGTAGAAACGACTTCGATAACAACTTGCTTCTTTATAGGGTTAGGGTTCAAGTAAAAAATCTTGTCTCCCGGCAAAATCCCTAGCGCCGTCCGGATTTCTTCTGGAATTGTTGCCTGCCCTTTGGTGGTAACCGTTGTCATATTCATGGTAATGAATCTACTACTAAGTAATACTTTTGTCAAGCAGTATTACTAGAGTTTTCTTGGACAACATCAACTTTTGGCTTTGTCCACGAAGCAAAATCACATTCCGGGTACCTCGAGCAACCAAAGAAAGACTTTTTAGTTTTTGTCCTCTTAATAATAACATCGCCAATTTGACATTTTGGGCACTTTACCTGTAATTTTTGCTGAAACTGCTTGGTAAATTTACAATCCGGAAACTTACTGCAGGCCAAAAACCTGCCAAATTTCCCGATTCGCACCACCAAAGGGGCTCCGTCATCGGGACAAACCTCATCGGTTTCTTCAACTTCCACTTTTACCCTCTCTGCATTTGCAGTAACACTTGCTAAAAGCTTCTCAAACGGGTCATAAAACGCTCTAACGACCGGTTTCCATTCTTTTTCGCCATTAGCGACTTCATCAAGTTCATCTTCCATCTTGGCGGTAAATGAATACTCAAACAAATTGGGGAAATTTGCCAGCAAAAAATCATTGACGGCATTACCCAAATTTGTCGGTTGGAATTTTTTATCCACTTTTTCCACATATTGTCTATCTTGAATGGTAGAAATAATTGGCGCGTAGGTACTTGGCCGGCCGATGCCGTTCTCCTCTAAAACTTTTATAAGAGACGCTTCCGTAAATCTTGGTGGCGGCATGGTGAAATGCTGACTTGGCAAAAGTTCTTTCAAATCAACAATCTCTCCCACCGCCAGATCAGGCAATTCCTGAACGCTTGCCACTTCTTCGGAATCACTCTCGGCTCCTTCTTCCTTTTTATCTTCTTTAAACAAAATCTGCCAACCCAAAAACACTGCTTTACTCCCAGTCGTCCGGAAAAGGTACTTTCCCGCCGTAATCTCAATTATCTTTTGGTCATAAATCGCCTCATTCATCTGCGTGGCCACAAACCGTTTCCAAATTAATTCATATAATCTGATCTGATCTCGATCTAACCCTAGCTGCTCACCGCTATCGGCTGTCCGCTCTGCCACGGTTGGCCGAATGGCTTCGTGCGCTTCCTGAGCTACTTTCGACTTTGTCTTAAAAAGCCGCGGGGCTTCCGGTAAAAACTCCTGACCATATTTCTTCCCAATAAAATCCCGAACCATAGTCACTGCCTCAATGGCCAAATTTGTTGAATCTGTTCGGTGATACGTTATAAATCCTCTCTCATAAAGATTTTGAGCTATCTGCATGGTCTTTTTCGCACTCCACCCAAAAACATTTGCGGCGGTTTGTTGAAGGGTTGAAGTTGTAAATGGCGGATAAGGGCTCCGGCGAATTTGTTTTGAGACAGTATCCGAAACCCTAAATTCCGATTTTTGCAGCTCGTTAACGATTGCGTCAGACTGTTCTTTAGCCCTAATCTCAGCATTTTTACCATCAATCTTTGCCAGTTTCGACTCAAACACAGCATTTTTTTGAGAGTCTTTTTTCACCAGCCTTACCAAAAGCTCCCAATACTCAACCGGTTTAAACGCCGCAATTTCCCGCTCTCTCTCAACGATAAGCCGCACGGCCACACTTTGCACCCGCCCAGCTGAAAGTCCTTTTCTTACCTTTCGCCACAAAAGCGGTGACAGTTTGTACCCCACCAGTCGGTCAAGCACTCTTCTTGCTTGCTGGGCATCAACTAGCTGCATGTTAATCGTCCCAGGGTGTGCGATTGCCTCCTTGATTGCCGACTCGGTAATTTCATGAAAAGTAATCCTTTGAAAATTCCCCTCCATATTTTTGCCTTTTGATTTTTGATTTTTGACTTCTTTCAGAACCTCAGACAAGTGAAAAGCGATTGCTTCTCCTTCTCGGTCAGGGTCGGTTGCCAAAATGATCTGGTCCGCCTTTTTAGCCCGAGTTTGGAGCTCACGAACCGTGTCCTTTTTCTTCGCTGACACCTCATAAGTAAGTTCAAAATTCTTCTTGGTATCAATTCCTAATTTCTTCTCTGGTAAATCCCGGATATGACCCATCGAAGCCATAACATAATAGTCGCTCCCCAAAAATCGGGTCAATGTTTTTGCCTTCGTTGGTGATTCAACAATAATGAGATTCATCGCCTAAATGCTCCACTAATTCTACAGGTCGTGTCAATAGAGGTCGCGCCTTGATCAATTAAATAGTCAGTTCCTTCTGACCCCGCAACCGCAAACACTTCTCTCCCTTGGTCAAGTGCGAGTCTGGCGGTAATAAGACTGCCAGATTTTATACCCGCTTCGACGATAATTACGCCTTGGGACAACCCAGAAATTATCCGATTTCTGGCCGGAAACATCTTTTTATTAACTGTTTTACCAGTCGGTATTTCCGATACAACAAAACCTCCGCTACTAATTACGTCCTGATAAAGTTGTCGGTGCTCGGGCGGATAAATAAGATCCAGTCCGGTTCCCATGACCGCAATCGTCACCCCGCCAGCATCAATAGCCGCCTGGTGTGCCGTTCCGTCAATTCCTTTTGCCATCCCCGACACAATTATAAAACCATAACTTACAAGCCCACTAACTAATTTTTGAGTAATTTTCTTACCCCGATTCGTCATTTTTCGTGATCCCACAAGTCCAATTAATTTTCCTCGGCAAACTTCGATAAAATCATCCACCGATCTCTCGCTCTCTACGTACAAAATCCTCGGAGGGTCAAAAATATTAGCCAGTTGCGAAATTTTATCAACACGAGCTTCAAACATTACTTTTCAGTGTATCATCGCCCCTTAAACCACGCCTCTAAAATTTTCTTAGCAATCGGAGCCGCCCCGTCAGACCCCTCCCCGCCTGCCTCTACCAGAACTGTTACTGATACCGTTGGATTTTCGGCTGGAGCAAAGGCCGTCAGCCACGCATGAGTCCGATTTTTTGGATCTCCAAACTCCGCCGTTCCCGTTTTGCAAGCAATTTGAATAGTTTTACCGGGATTTTTGGGATCTTTAAAGTTGAAAAGTGGATAGGCTGTCCCACCGTCACTGCATGCCGCCAACATTCCTTTTTCAACCAAAGCCAGGTATTTTGGATTAATCCCTAACAACCGGCACTTTCCGCCATTTCCCAAAACTACCGTCGGAACACAAAGGTTCCCGCCGTTAGCAACGGCATTTGTCCAAAAGTTTACCTGTAACGGCGTCACCAAAAGATCACCTTGACCAATCGCCAAATGATAAGTGTCGCCCAAATACCATTCCCGGGCCTTTATAGCGCGCCACGATGCATCTGGCACACTCCCTCCGACTTCGCCAGGTAAATCAATCCCCAAAGTCTTTGACAAGCCAAATTTTTCCGCCCATCCAGTCAAGTGATCAAGTCCCGTCCACTCTCCGGTTCTGTAGAAAAAAATATCATTCGACTTCTGGATCGCCCCGACAACATCAATAATTCCTTGAGTTCCCCCATCCCGAAGATATTTCCAGTTAGGAAACTTGTAAGGACCAATTATCAAAATCCCTGGATCATCAATCATTGTTGTCGGAGTAATGCCTCCAGTTTCCAAGCCCGCAATTGCCGTTATAAGTTTAAATGTTGATCCGGGTGGATAAGTCCCAGAAATTGCCCGGTTAAATAATGGTTGCGAGTCTCCCGTGAACAAACCCGAAATTTTACTTCCCCTTTCCTCGCTGGAAAGTAACAAATCAGTAAATAAGTTCGGGTCAAATGACGGCGAACTAACTAGAGACAAAACTTCTCCCGTCCGCGGATCGCTCACAATCACTACTCCGGAAGCACCCTTAATAGCCTCATGCGCCACTTTTTGAATTGAAAGATCAACCGATAACGCAATATTTCTTCCAGGCGTCGGCTTAATTACCGAAATTATCTTCTCTCCTTTCCCCATCGCGTCAACCTCAACCAGCTCTTTTCCGTCTCTCCCCCGTAATTCATTCTGAAAATATTGCTCAACCCCGCCTCGACCAATTCGATCACCCAAAAGGTATTTGTCCTGTCCCCCAAGCTCTTCTTTGGTAACCTCACTCACATAACCAAGTAAGTGTCCCATCATCGGTCCAAACAAATACTGCCTTGCAACATCGACCTCGAGTGACTGTCCTTTGCCCAAACCTCGAGCCTCAATCTCAATTGCCTGATCTTTCGAGATAACCCTTGTCTCACATTGTGTCTCTCTCTCGTTGCAGCTTTTAATCCGAAACGCCGGGATATTAATAAGGAGTGGCTGTCCCTGCCGGTCAAAAACAACCCCCCGTGGCGCGTGGAGAATAATTTCTTTGATTCTATTACCGTTTGCCAACGCTCGATAATAGGGTCCTTGAAAAATTTGCAATCGCGCCAGTGCTGCCAACAAAATCAAAAAAAGAGCCACCAAAAAAACTTTTATCAATCCGGTTCGAAAAAAAACCCCGGATTCCCCATTGTCTTCCTGCCATTTTCGAGGACTCCTTGACAATCCTTTTTCAAAGGAAACAGAGTCGCCAATAGCGTGGCCAAGCGTCATACGACTACCTTAAATAAAATACTACAAACAAGGCCGATAAAGATTGCTAAGCCCAGACTTGTTCGCAAACGACCTCTCACCCTCTCAAGAACTATCGACTCTAAAAGCAAAAAGATTGATGCCGTCCCAAGTATTGTCCCTCCGAAAAAATCAACCAATAATCCGGCAAAAAAAGCCAGGAAAAAAACCTCGGAGCCACCACCCTCTTTCCTTATCGACGCCAAAGCTACCGGGAAAGCTGGCAAAAGAAACCAGCTCACCTGGGGCTGAACAAGGGCCAAAAAGATGACAGCAAAATAGTATCTTTTCATTTTCCTAGTTAATAACTAAAAAAACCGTCCTTAACTTGTCGTAATTAATTAATGGGACCACCTCCGCTCGTCTGAATAAATCAGTTTCCTTGCCGGTAATGTTAGAAATTCGGCCTACCACCAAGCCAGCCACATAACTTTCTCCCTCTCCCGAAGTCACCACTAAATCATCTTTTTGAAGCTGATCCGTCTGACCAACTTTATCAAGAATGATTTCTGACCCATAAGCGCCCATCGCCACCGCCCGCACGGTTCCAATTGCTACCGGAATTTTTGACTGTCCGTCTCTTGGAAGTACCACGAAGGCCGAACGGGGCAACACTCTTTCAACCCTGCCGATCAGGTTTCCCGCCAAAGTAACACTCATCCCAGGTTTCGCTCCATCTTGCTCCCCGACGTTTATTTCCAGCCCTTGACCTTGACCCAAAACTCGTGCTGGCAACATTTTTGCTACCCCCATAGGTTTTGCTCCCAATTGCGCTCTCAAAAAATTATTCTCCTCCTGAATTTCTTTCATTAAAACCAGCTTTGAAGTCAGCTCCCAATTCTTTTGTTCTAGGTTCTTAATTCGTTCTTCACCCGATCGCCAAAACGATAGGAACGAAACTGAGTCAGAGGCGCCCACTTTGATAGAATAAAGACCGTATTCAATTGGATTAACAACGATCTGAACCGCATACTTGGGCCAATAGAAGAGCCCATTCCGATCAATTAAAAAAAGCGCTAGCGAAGCAAAGATCAAAACAAAAAATGCTCGATAGTTTACCCTCGTCATCGTTTGTCAGTATATACTTATCTCAACCCGCCAACCACTTTTACTCTAGCCAGAAGCTTTTCATCAACCAGCATCTTTCCTGTTCCCCGAACCACCGCCGTCAAAGGCTCGTCCGCAATCCAGGTTGGCATCTTTGTAGCTTCAGAAATGGCCAAATCAATATTTTTGAGTAATGCCCCTCCTCCAGCTAGGGCAATTCCCCTATTAAGAAGATCTGAAACCAGCTCCGGCGGTGTCTGTTCTAGTAAATCCTTAAGACCGGTAATGATCTGATTAAGTATTGGTGACAGGGCTTCTCGGATCTCTGATGAGGAAATCTTAAGTGATCGTGGCAACCCGCTTTCCAAATCTCTTCCTCGAATAATTGCATATTTTTCTTCCTCATTTTTACCAGCATGAGCTGATCCAATAGCAATTTTAACCTGCTCTGCCGTTGGTTGACCGATTAATACTCCATACTTGAGTCTCAAAAAACCGACAATCGCCTCATCCATTTCATCCCCCGCTACCCGAATCGATTTATTAACCACAATTCCTCCTAATGAGGTCACCGCCATTTCCGTTGTCCCCCCGCCAATGTCAACAATAACACTGCCGCTTGAGTCGTCAATTGGCAATCCAATCCCAATTGCTGCCGCCATTGGTTCTTCAATTAAATAGGCTTTCCTCGCTCCCGCTGCCAAAGCCGCTTCTTGCACCGCTCGTCGTTCCACTTCGGTTACCCCCGAAGGAATCCCGATAACAACTTTCGGCTTAGGGATCTTAGGAATGATGCCTGGCGTATTATGAACAAGCTTAATATAATGGGACAACATCGCTGCCGTTGCGTCAAAATCTGAAATCACCCCATCCGCTAGTGGCCGAATAACATTGATTGTGCCCGGTGCTCTTCCCAACATTTTTTTCGCTTCGGTCCCGATTTCTACTATTACTTTAGTTTTGCGATTAATTGCCACAACACTTGGTTCGGTAATGACAATTCCCCGATTTTTGACCATAACTAGCGTATTTGCCGTCCCCAGATCAATGCCCATGTCATGTGAAACTAATGAAAAGAGGTAGTCCAACATCGTTTGCAGTATACCAATGACGCTAGTAGAATTGAATGCATCACCAATGGCTAAATTTGCTCAAAAACTCATCGAATATTCCTTCTATTTTTTGTTCTTCTTAGTCCCTCTTGTCTTCTACTCCAGCTCTTTCGAACTGTTTGAATACAACAAGATGATGCTGACCTACGCCGTAACAACGTTAATTGTTATTGCCTGGATAATTAAACTCGAAAGTCTCCATGGTTTTGCCCCCAAAAAATGGTGGCAACAAATCAAAAAAACCCCTTTGGACATTCCCATCAGCCTCTATTTAGTCTCTCACCTTCTCTCAACCGTTTTCAGTATTGACCCCCACATTAGCCTTTGGGGCTACTATAGCCGCTTCCACGAAGGGCTCTTAGCGAGTTTTTCCTACGTCCTTCTCTATTATGCGGCTGTCTCAAACCTGAATCGCTCCCATGTGACCAAGATATTTTTCGTCACCTTCATCTCAAGTCTAATTGTTTCGGTCTGGGGAATTATGGAACATTTTGGCAGTTCTCTTTCCTGCTTCTTTATTACCGGCCAAATGAACAACGCCTGTTGGATTCAGGATGTCAAAAATCGCGTCTTTGCCACCCTTGGGCAACCAAACTGGATGGCCGCCTACCTTAACATTTCTATCCTCCTGCTTATCGGGCAAGCTACTAGCTACATTTTTTCCAGATCAAAAGAGAAATCTGCTTCAATGCTAACCATTCTCTTCTATGTAATTACCCTTTTCACTTTTGTTTCCGCTTTCCTGTTCACTAAATCCCGTTCTGGTTTTCTGGCAATTGCTGCTGGGTTAGCTCTCTTTATCACCATTGTCTTGTTAAAAAATCTCCACCACCGTCAAAGCTACTACTACCTCGGGGCTGTTGTCGCCATAATTGCCATTGCGATTACGGCCTTTGGACTACCGTTTCCTGATCTTGAAAAATATTCGCTCGAACATTTTTTAACAGTAACAAACCTCCAAGTTACCCAAAAAAACCCGGTGAAACCTATTTCTGACGGATTCATTGACATTGGTGTCAGTGAATCAGGTGACATAAGAAAAATTGTTTGGCAGGGCGCTATCAAAATTTGGCAGCGTTACCCAATTTTAGGCTCCGGTGTCGAAACCTATGCCTATGCCTATTACAAAGACCGGCCCGTAGCCCACAACATGACTTCCGAGTGGGACTTTCTCTATAACAAGGCTCACAATGAATTCCTAAACGTCCTTGCCACCACCGGAACAGTAGGCATGATTAGCTACCTTAGTCTTATCGTTACTTTTATCCTTTGGTTCATCAAAAAAAGTAGTTTTAACCCCTTGCTTGTTAGTTTATTCGCCGCTTGGACCACCATCCACATCACTAATTTTTTTGGCTTTTCCGTAGTCATCATTGGTCTGTTTTTCTTCCTCATTCCTGCTTTTTCCTTTATTCTAAGTAGCCCCAATTCCGAAGAGAAAATTGAGACTCAATCTGATCCTACTTCCAGGTGGATCATTACTGGGATTGTTGTGGTTCTTGGAATCATCACGGAAATAAACCTTCTTAACCTGTGGCGGGCAGACAAAGCCTATGCCTACGGAAAAAATCTTGACTCGGTTGGGCAATATTTGCCAGCCGTTCCCTATCTCTCAAAAGCAATCGCTCTTAATCCTGGTGAGCCTACTTTCAAAGATGAGTTTTCCTATAACCAAGCCGTTCTTGCCAGCGCTCTTTTTCAAAAAATCGAGGAAAGCACCGCTTCTGGCATAGAGAACCTAACCAAAGATCAAAAGCTATCCCTCAAATTCCCTTCGGTTAACCTCTCAGCCCAAGAACTGATGAGTATCGCCATTGAAAATTCCAACGCCGCTGTCGAAATCTCACCAGAATCTCTTCCCTTTTGGAAAACCCGAACCAAAACTCTCTATCAATTAACTACTATTGACCCAAACCTCCTGGCCAGAAGCTTAGAAGCCATTCAAAAAGCCGCAGAACTAGCCCCCACTGACGCCAAGGTGCACTACAACCTTGGCCTTCTTTTGGCTCAAAACGGGCAAACAAAAAACGCTATCACCGCCCTTGAAGACACTGCCAAAATGAAACCAGATTATCGCGACGCTTTCTACGCCCTCGGCCTCTACTACAATCAAATCGGCGAAAAAGAAAAATCCCGCCAAGCCATGCTCTATATCCTAACAAAAATTGGCCCCGACCCCGAAGCTAAAAAATTTCTCGAAGAGAACTAATTAATTATGCTAAAAAGTCGCTTTCTTCTTCCGGCGGGTCTAATGCCACCAATTGTTTGTCTAAAAGACTTCTATCTCTACAACGATCTCCTCTCTGGTTGCTTTTCAAAAACCGATCCGATTGCTGGCGGATTTGAGTACTACCTGGTCATTTCTCAAGATCCCCAAAAAATTAATCATTCCCCAATTAGTGGAAAAATAAAAGGTGTCCACGGACCCTGGACACGGATGAACCACTACAAAGGCACTATCCCAAAACTAATGCATCGCCTTTTATTTCGTCCCCCGGTTGGTAAATCCCCCCACGATGGAATCGTCAATACCATTAAGTTTGCCCATGAAGTCGGCGCTTCCTATGTTGTTTTCCACACCTCGGAACTTGACTTTGAAAACCCGGAAGCCGAGGTCAAAGAAATTGTTAGTCTTTGCCAGAGACTTAATTTACAACTATTTTTGGAAAATGAAGGCCGACTAGGACTTGAAGGTATTTTCAAAGGCAAACCGTACCCAAGCTGGCACTCAGAACCGCTACCCCTTTTTAAAAAATTCGGTATCCCAATTGTTTTTGACCCGGCCACCGTTGAAATCAATGGCGGCTCCGTTAACAACGTCTGGAACGAACTGGTCCGTTTTACTGGTCGCGACCTCAACCAGATCGTTGGTCATATTCACTTGAATGAATATCTCCCTCTCATCGGACACGACCACGGAATTATGAAATCTCCCCACTACAAGGAGCTTCTTCGTCAAATCAGCCAAACAAACTATCGGGGCTTTTTCACTTTTGAGGTTACCGGCATTCAAAATCAGATGGACCAAATATGGTCGATGCTTTTTGCCGCCGCCGCTTTCTCCGGCTCCACCAAACTCTTCCCCAAAATCAGTCAGTGGTATGGTAAGTTTTCTCAACAGAACCTCTACGACTCGATAAAATTCTGCGAAAAATATCTGTCTTGACAGGGAAATTACAGAATGTAGAATACCCTCGCCGCCCCAAATAAAGCCAAATGGTAAAAAGTTCTCCTGAGAATCAATACGGGCTAGCCAAAAACTTCGCTTATCCCTATCCTGCTTGGTTAATGGACGGAACGCTCAATATCCAGAATAAGCCAGGAACCGGTGTCAAAACTGGAAACGCCTTCATGAATTCTCGACCAGAAGAATACTTATTTATCAGAACGTCACAAAGCATCGCTCGGCCAGTTTTAAACAGACACGGAATGAAAAAACCCAAACCCGAGGAACGTGAAATCATAAATGGCGTTGCGAGACTTGACAAAGTTAAGGCTCTTAATTTTAAAGACTCGTATGCCCTGTTTCGAATTTTTAATAATCTTCCCAGGGGACAACAAACACTCGATATGTATAACAACGAGCACTTTTGGGGAACCCTTGGCCAAAGTCGGTTAACGTTAGCCGCTTTTTGGGGATATTTTTTCTCAGATATTAAACCATTTGACAAACCCGTTCCAGTGAAAATTGAACCGGGTCCAGTAAACATTGTTCACATTCCAAGAACACCGGTCCTCGAGCGTGCTCTAGAAGATGTGGGTATCGGTTGGAATGAAATAGCCACCCCCAAAAATCGAAGGCGTCGATAAATCCAAGGCTCTCCGCTAGAAGAACATCTGCACTGTTGATATAATTCATTGTGAATTAATGAGAATACGAATTTATTCGTATCCGAATATAATCTCTCCGTGTACAAAATCGTCAAAGCCCCAAATGAAGTTCTACGAAGTGCCACCCAAACGGTGGACTTTTTTGGTGACAAGCTGGAGCGTATCATTTCCGAAATGAAAACGACGCTCCTAGTGCAAAAGGATCCCGAAGGGGTTGGTCTGGCGGCCAATCAGGTAAACCTACCCTACAAAATCTTTCTAGCCCGTTTCGATGTTAAGAAAAACTCACCCATCCACACTTTCATTAATCCGGAAATTCTTTCCCATAGTGACACCCTCTATCCCGAAGATGGTGACAAACATTCTCCCCTTGAAGGCTGCCTATCTCTCCCCAACTATTATGGTGTGGTCAAGCGCTTTAAATGGGTTGAGGTGCGCTTCGAGACCATTGAAAACGACAATTTTCATGACCGCATTACCAAAGTCGAAAAATTTACTGATTTCCCAGCCACGGTTATTCAGCATGAAATGGATCACCTCAGCGGGAAAATTTTTGTTGAAAGGATTCTGGAGCAAAAAGGCCCCCTCTATAAAACCATCGGCAAAGACAAAAAAGGCAAGGACCGATGGGAGGAAGTGGAACTCACCTAGCCTAACAGCAGAAGGCCAGCCTGTTTTGTTGAGGTCATTAATTTCTTCTTTTCCATTTGAGTTACCCCACCTCCCTTACGGTTTATTGAACAAGTTATATAAAATCACCGCTCCTGCTCCGGCTGCAATCGCCGATATTATCGCAACTCCAATCCAACAACCCAAATTCCTTCCTTCGTCACTTAGCCGTCTAGTCTGGTGGGATAATTCAATCCTCGCACGGTTTGCATCCTGAGAAGCATCCTGAAGTGCATCAGACACTACCCCACCCACCTCGTCTAACGCCCTTCTTGCTCTACCAGAAATTGAATCTCCCCTATCAGGTTTAGCCATATTAACTATAATAGCTATGTAACTCTAGCGGAGTTTATCATTTACTATAAGATTTATCAAATTTATATTTCAAGAGAGATCAGCATATGAAAGTTGTCTTTTTTGGCTCATCCAACTACTGCCTCCCCATTTTAGAAGCTCTAAAAAACGACCTCGTTTTGGTCATCACCCGCCCGGACAAACCAGTCGGCCGGAAACAGGTTCTCACACCCTCTCCCGTTGCTCTGTGGGCCGCAAAAAACAATATTTCGGTAATTACACCCTCGACTCTC
This sequence comes from uncultured Gammaproteobacteria bacterium, assembly GCA_964411775.1. GTDB lineage: Bacteria > Patescibacteriota > Microgenomatia > JAMCZE01 > JAMCZE01 > CAYPLU01. The sequence goes on from CAYPLU010000010.1 coordinate 27,532, forward strand.
AAAATTGACACGGAAGACCGAATAGCAACTGAGAAAG
>CAYPLU010000011.1:0-25951 GCA_964411775.1 uncultured Gammaproteobacteria bacterium
AGCCAGTTCCGAAGCTAAGTGTTCCGTTCCAAACCCGGAATAATAGGTTTTTTCTTCGACAAACCCATGCACCATCACGATGACTTTCCTCGGGGAAACAAAAGCACTTGTTGTGGCAACACCTATCGGTAATGTTGCCGCCCCGGAAATTTTTTTGCCATCGCTTTGAAAAACAAACAGCCAAACCGATGAGTTTGGATTAGTCTTCAAAATCCTTTCAAACCGGATTTCTGTCGGCGGATAAGCTCGTTTCGCCAGATTCTCAATCGTATATTTATCCAAAGACCTTGGTTTCAACGTGACCAGTGGGGACCTAATCGCCGCTCCCGCAAAAAATCCCTGCCACCACAACCAAATTACACCAAAAAGGAGAAAAACACTAAATCCAGCAACAAACCCCAGGACAAATCTTTTCACCAATAAAGTATATCCAAAATGGAAAAATTATTTTTTTCGGCGAGTTACATGAAGTCTTGATCGCTGGTTTCGACTGTCAACGACCCTATCAGTTATATGATTTGCTGCCATCTGCTTTCTTCGCGTCAGCTCAACAATCGCCTGGCCGCGACTACATCCCAAGGTAGCCATATAACTCTCTATATCAGCGTCCGTTATAACGGTTACCTCCTTTTGAATCGCCACAGCCTTTTCATGCTTTTTTGACATACCAATGTATTCTAGGTTTAGTTATCATAATCGGGAGGTCATTGTCAAACCAACCTCAATCACCGATAATCATCTACGATGATTGCGGTCCTCACTTCGCTGCGGGCCTAAATCAAGACCAGAAGCCGGGATGGCTCAGTGGTAGAGCGAGTCCTTGGTAAGGACTAGGCCGCGGGTCCGATTCCCGCTCCCGGCTCCAGGCTTTGCAAGAAGCATTTGCTTTTAGATGGTCTACCTCAAGGCTTCAGCCTTGTAATCAATAACCCAAAACAGAGTCTCTATAGTTTGGAAAATTTTTAATGTCTGCAAAAAGGACAGCCATTGAATTAGGTTTTATATTGGGCGTCTCCTTTCTTGCCTTCGACGGAAGACACAAAAAAGATGCTCGAAAAAATGCCACCGGCGTTTGCAGAGATTGTGGCTCTAATGTGGGCCGTCAAAATACAATTTTCGGGCACATAAACCACGACCCAAGGTCTCCTGATTATGACTCCGTTGAAAGAAACGGTGTAGAAAGGTGCAAAGTTTGTGAAGCAAGATATCACCTTAAGTTCGTTGACGACCCAAAACGAATCGGAATGACAGCTCGAGATGCCCTAACAACTGCTTGGGGTCACCTTTCGTCAGTTGACGAGCCGGAAAGAGATAATCTGGAAAAGCAATATCCCGATAAAGTAAATTTCATCCGAAAAAAACTGCGACGCTAATTCCTCCCCATCCACTCTCGAATAATTTGCCGCAAGAGGTGTGATCGCGAAGTTCCCTGAGCTTCACTTACCCGATCAAGTTCAGAGTTAATTTCCGGCGTCGAAATGAAATTAAACTTTACAAATCGCTCTTTCCCCAAAGTTCGAAGGTTTTCCTTAAGCACCCTAAGAAGGCTTTTTTGGTCATATTTCACAATCCGAAATTCATCCCCAGACGCTCCCTGAGCAAACTGTTTTTTAGCATCGACCCGTTCAGTTTGCAAGGCCAAAACAGGCACGTGATACTGAGCTGCCAGAGCTAATTGAAGACCAACCCCCGTTGATGGATAAGTAATCTCAGCTACCACAATATCCGAGTTTTTAATTGCTTGAACGACTCTTGCGTACATCTCCTTTGGAATGTATGGATCCATTTCACTAAGCCAATCAAACGTCAGTTCCACCTTTTCCATTTTTGCAAGGACATCTCTCACATTAAAAACTAGCTCCGCTTTGTCGCTGACTGACGGCTTAGGCCCAGTATAAAAAACCCGAAGTTTTTGGTCTTTCCTATTCACAAATTAATTTTAGCATACCCATAAAAGCCCTGGCGCCACTGCGCCTTGACAATCAAATGTAGATGATAATAGAATTTAAACATTAAATAGTTCTGGCACATCCTGCCAACCTGGATACTATGACCGCCGAACAACAAAGACTAATTGCAATGGTCAAAGAAGCAGCTAAAACTCCTTCCCGAAAGCCAGACACCTGTCCAAAGCGTACGAGAATACCTTGCAGGGTGTGTCCCCTTAAAGAATACTGCCCAAGAGGGGCAAGCCGATAAAGGAAAGGAATAGTTGTTTTAAGGAGGTGAAAATAAATGAGAGACGAAAGAAAAAATGGCAAAAACGCTGGACACACGCGAGCCGGACGCGAAGCTGAAGCAAGACAAGTTTTGGCTCAAACAGAAAAGTTCGCCACGTCTGATCGAGCACGAAAAAAAGTTCGATCATAAGAATTTAGAAAAAAATAAGACAACAGAAACTCAGCGTAAGCTGGGTTTTTTGTTTCTTCATATATAATCTCTCCCATGAAAGCAGAAAAACCTAAAGTGGGTATACACAAAGTCAATGATTTAGAAAAATCAACCGACCAGGATCAACTTCACCTCAAAACCAAAATTGAATTTACAATAGCTCTGATCGAATTAATGAGAAAAGTATATGGGCTAGATACCAATAAAGCGACTACAAATCTAGAAGCTCCACCTTCCAGGCGCCATGGCGCTTGACAAAACACCAAACCAATCCTATAATACGTGCATATTTACACGACATTCAGGTTCGAGCCTGAATTTTTAATTTTATGCTTAGAAAACACATAGAAAACGTGTTTAGAAAAAATTCCAAAAACGGGGGACGTGACTGGCATAGGCACGAATCATTGGCTTTGGAAGACGAAAACGAACCAATCATCAAACGGGGTGACGGCAGAACAGGTACTCTGGGAGTCTCTAGAAATCAAGTTCGGATGTCTCTTGAACAATATGCGCAGGAAGAAATAGCTGGGACGGAAGAAAATCCCCAATAAATTTCTCCCTTTATAATCGGTCCAAGGTGTTTTATAATCCCCCAACATGGCTCAAAAAGACGTTACTATTAAATTTGGTCTTATCTGCACAGTTTGCGGTCACCGAAACTATGTGACCAGTAAAAACAAAATTGAGAACAAGGACAAAATCGTTCTCCAAAAATACTGTCGCCACTGTCGTAAGCACACGGAGCACAAAGAAAACGAGAAATTAAAATAACTTCCCCATTGACACCACTGCGCCACCAGGAATAAATTAAAAGTGGCTATGAGAGGTCAATCTAACTCACCAGAAATACCACGGAAATATATTCCAAGGAGCCCATCTCAGGCTAACCCTGGCCCTTATGAAAGTTTATTTCCAACAGTTCGCGCAGAACAAGGAACTGTTACATCAACCCGATGTTCTTGATGACACGATTCCTTTCGGTGCCCTACCAAGAAATGTTCGCGACGCCATAACCGACCCCTCAAACCTTGAGATTTAACTCTTACCTTCATCTTGCCAATTTCAGATGATTTTATTATGATCTGACGCACATGGCGCCACGACACCTTGACAAATTTCTATCCAAAGCCTATAATAATAACTATGAATCGATATTTTAACCCAGAAAATCTAGGAAAATCTGTGGAGGCTGGGATAGACCATTACAAGACATTGAGGGCTTTAAAAAAAGCCCTTGCCCCCTCACCAAACCACCATGGTGCAACGTATAGGACTTCTTTAGTATTGGCCGGGACACTCGGAGCCATCGCGCCAATTGCAATCTACGAATCAGCTTCAGCTCAAGGACCCAACTGTTCTGACGGTCTAATTGTTCCTGCCTCCGACTCTGAACAAGCCATATTAACTTACACCGCTGGACATCAAAATGCAGACCCCAAAACCTTGGAGGTAACCCAAACGGGCGCTGGAGAATTTTGTATTAGTGAGGAGGCTAAACAGTCTGACCCGAGAGAATTTTTCCTTAACTCTGGTCAAATTGAAAGCATGACCGCATCCTCAATCCAACTCACGCCAAATCTTAAAGTTACCAGGCACGTTGCTGAAAGAGGTCAGGTAACAGAGGATCATTGCCTCGCCTTGTCACTTTATGCTTTAAGCCAACTTGCCCAAACACTTGCTGGACAGGGCGGAAAAGTCATCCCGGAATCCATTCAAATATATAGTCAGGACCCTGTTGTAACCCGACAGGGCCAGACAATAACCAGCGACGTTGTGACAGGCATAGTTCGACTGAAAAATGGTGATAAAGAGTTCGCTATCGTCAGAACTGACCCCAACACTTCCAGGCCGAACTCCCAAGAAGGAACTATGTTCGTGAAATTTGATCCCGATAAAAAAGTCCAATTGGGTCCAAGATTTAAGCCCCAAAGCGGAGACGAAGCCAAACAGGCAGCCAATAGGGTTTTAAGACAGCACGGAATTGATCTTGACAATGCCAAAGACGACAACAACAGTTGCAGGTCAGGCGGACCACCCAATAGCAATGCCCAGGCCCCTATCCCAGTTACTGATGGAGTGGAACAAAAAAACCAAGTGCCACTAAATGCTGCAGTTCCTGTTGCCGCTATAGTTTTGGGCTTTGGAGCTTTGGCTATTGGAGCGGCGGCGGCTGTTTTGATTCGCTCAAAGGGAAATCTCCGGACAGCGTAACCCATGCTATAATGCTGCCCAACCTGTATATGGAAAGACGACATGATAAACCAATAGCCACCGAGAAAAAAGGCGGCATACAAGAAGAAATACTTAGAGACCTCAATGTAGTTCTTGACGGGATTGTCTTTTCAGTCTATTTAGCGCTTGAAAGGATTTCCCCAACTGACGCAAGAATAAAAGGTCAGTTGGACGATATCTTCGTTAATGCTGAAGATATCGAATCAGCAACCGTCGTTAGACCAGTTTCTCCTGAAGTAGCAAATCCCAAAGGAAGGGCTTAGGAGAGTCCCGAGCGTTTCCTCTCCCACATCTTTCCCCGCCGGCAAAGCCTTAGGGTATCACTCGGATCAACTAAAATTGCTTCAACTAGCCTCTCTAAGAAAATTGTATTCTGACTCCCCTTCACCAAAAGGACATCTCCTTCTCGCACAAAATTCTTCACGAAATCAATCAGTTCTGTCATTTGCCGAAACGCCCTCACCTCTTTTGTTCTTATCTCCTTCTTTAATCTTGAATCGTGAATCTCGATTCTTCGCTTCGCTTCAGGGACAAAAAACTCTTCCATCAACGGTCCAAAAGTAAAAACATAGTCAGCCAGCCTGACCGCTTCTCTGGCCACCTCCTCATGCTCTTGTTTTGCTAAGTCCCCTAGTTCCCTCATATCCCCAAGAACCGCGATCTTTCGTTTACCCGGAAAACTTTGCAAGGTCTTAAGAGCTCCTACCATAGGGACCCGGCTCGCGTTGTATGAGGAGTCAATTATCGTCGTCCCCTTGATTCCAAAAAAAAGGCTCATTCTCCCCGGCGGCAAGACCAAATTCTTCGCCAGCGAAGCCTTTGCCTCAATTTCAGAAATCCCCAACGCTTTTCCAACAGCCACAGCAGCTGCAAATGTATATTTATAGTCCTCACTAAAAACATACTTGCTTGATTCAAAAATGAATCCCTTAACCTGTGTCTCATTTCCATTTCCAAAAGTAATTACTTTTGCTCCTGAATCTTGAATCTTTAATCGTAAATCAATGACATTTTTATCATCAGCGTTTAAAATCGCACACCCATTAGCTGGCAAACTCTCAATTAGCTTCCCCTTCTCCTCAGCAATTTTCTCCACTAATTCTGCCTCCGATTCCTTACCCGTTTTCTGAAAATATGCTGTATGAACCGGTAATACGTTCAAAAGAACCCCAATATCAGGGTGAACAATTCCTAAAAGTGTCTTCATGTTCCCAGGAGCCTTTGGTGAGTCAACTCCCATTTCAAACACCAATACCTCGTACCGTTTCCAGTCAAAGATAAGTTTTAATGGAACCAAAACGAGACTTTTAAAAAACAGTTCAATTCCAGAAGAGTAGTCAAAATTAAGATCGAGAATGTCCATCGGGAGCCCTAATTCCGAGTTAAATCCCGCTTTCCCTGTTTTGACATGAAACTTGTCTTTCAGAACCGCAACCACTGCCTCTTTGCAACTCGTTTTGCCGGCTGATCCAGTGACACCAATCACGTGCTCGGAGCGAATTTTCCCAAGTTGGATCTTAGCCGCCAGCCGCAAATAGGCCGAAAAAATTCCCATCAGGAAATCACGCATGAAGAAATTGTAGCACCCACATCTTACTGTTGCACCGGCATCCCCACTGTCGCCCAAACAATCATGGCTGCTCCAAGAAGAAAAAAGATTCCCGCCGGCATCAACTCTCGTGAGCTTGCTCCAAGCCCAACTGAGCTCAGTATCGCAATTAATCCCCCAACCGCCAATGTCCAGGCCAAATGATCCTTTCTTGCCATTTTCGCTGTCGATTCACCCTCCTTGGTAGTTCTTCTCATCTTAAAACAATTATAGGCCATATCTTGTCCTCCGCAAGCACCAAAAAATTAGAAACAAGGGCGTGGGAATTGAGTCTGCCAGGTGTTAAAATAAGACGTTGTGGTTCTGACCAGGGGTGTCGTTCAGTGGTAGGACAGCGGTCTCCAAAACCGCGGACGATAGTCCGATTCTATCCACCCCTGCATGTACGGATTTTGAGCCCATGAGGACTCCAATTGGGCTTTCATATCAATACGTTTTTCAGGTTCGAACTTTCCGGAAGTTGTAACCTCCTTGGAAATAATATCTTTTAAGAAGCAAAATGGCTTTGTCAGGTCTAACCAGAGTTTTTTATCCTCCAGAACTAGGTTCGATCCAATAGTGGAGAGGATCTCTCGTTTATCAGCAAGAGTTCCCGTGGCAAAACGATAGCGGGCATGGATAGCAAAATCAAAGGCTGTCTCAGCTGCCTCTACCCATTGCTCGATTCTTTGACCTGCATGTCCCATGCTAGCTTCCAGTTGTCTTTTATCAACCAGAATTGCCTCTTTTTGATTACGGAATTCTTCATCTGATAAAAGCGAGCCATCAGTATTGCCTGAAGATATTTTGAGTTTGACCAAGTTATCTAACCGCTTGACGCAATCGTCATAAGCGCGCTGCAAAGAACTTATGGTTGTGTTGCGATCTTCCGATTCTTGATCGTTTAATTCATTGAGGTATTTAACCGCCCATTCTTTAAACTCATCATTTATTTCTATACTTCCAAGTGCCTGATCAATTTGTGGTTCTAGCTCTTCCAACCTGATTGAGCCTTGTTTGCAGTTCTTATCTTTCTTCTTGGTGCAATGATAATAAATGTAGTGAAGAATGGTTGGTTCAAGCATCTCGGCTATTTTTTTATTACACTTAGGACAGGTCGAATGGTTTAAACTGGAAAACTTTTGTTTACACTCTGTGCAAATTACTTGCCACTTCTCTTCCGCAGTTATTTGAGAACCACAAACACATTTTATTAGTCCGGTGTAGGCAAAGGTGCGGTGATGTGCCTTTGGCATAAACTTATTACCAATTAAAATTTGCACCCTCATAAATTCCTCTTCAGTCACCATGGGTTCCCCTCGCCATTTATGCCATTTACCGCTGCCGGTAGGGTACTCAAACTCTCCCATATAGAACCTGTCATGCAACATGACATAGAGCTCACTAAGACACATTGGCTTGCCACCGAGTTTTCCGTGACGAATAGAACGATACCCCCACTCATTGTTTATAAGGTCAAGCAGGTCTGCGACTCTGTACTTACCAGTAAGCATTGTTTTCCAGCATTTTCCAATAATTTCGTGCGTGCCAGAAACAGGAATTAAATCTTTTTCGCCTTGTGGGGCTAAGGGGTCAAAACGATAACCTGGCTTGGCTGCACCGACATACATTCCTTGTTGCGCTTTCTCTCTCAATCCCCGCCTAACGTTCACTCCTTTATCATCAGACTCCTTCTTGCTCATCATGAAACACATAGCTAGCCAGCTTTTGTCATCAGGAGTATTTGAATAAGTCTTACCAGGCTTTCGAATCTCAACAATTTGACCCAGGTCAATCATATAAATAACTTTCCCACCATCGAAGGAGTTACGGGCAATTCGAGATTCGTCCCAAACAATCAAGCCGTGAGCTTCTCCTTTTTGCATGCGACCAAGCATTTCATTGAATTTCTTCCGTTCAATGACGTGAGCACTAGCCGATTCTTCGTAAACGTCAACTATTGTCAACTTGTTATCGCTGGCAAATCTTAAGAGTTCACTCTTCTGAGCAGGCAGGGATAGCACTTGTTTGTCTTCAGATTCAGAACTTTTTCGACAATACACAAAATATGTTAGTTTTTTGTCAGTTAATTGTGTGTTCATAAACACAAATGCCCCCACTGGGTGTGCTCAGAACGGTGAAGTTCTGTCCCAATGGGGACATTAAAAAACTCCACCGATAATCCTGAGCACGTAATCAGTATTTAACTTCTCCCCCATATTGTCAAATTAAAGTATTTTTCTTTGCCTAAGAACTTCAGCTACATCAAAGTATTTATCGTATAGGCTGTGAAGTTTTCTTTGTTTCCGTGTTAGTTTTCCTCGATAAGTGGTTCGTTTTATTTGCTCTTTGAGCTTATCAATTTTGTCCCGTCCTGTTACTGCTTGGGAAAATAATCCAAACTTACCTCCTTTTGCCTGATTACGCGATTCATAGGTAAGGTCGTAACAGTGGCGACAACCAAAATACCTGCCTCCCAGGTACAACACAGCGACTCTCCTGCCACAGTAATGGCCATTTACGATTAGCGGGCAGGTGAACCAATATCTTTTCCCACCAAAATAACAATTTGTGCTCGTGATCCCCACTTTATAATCAAGGTCTTTCTTCTCTCCCTCAAAATTTGTTTGGGTATATTTCAAATGGAGGTAAGAATCATCGGGAAATACCGAGACCCAAATCGAAACACTACTTTTGTTTTCAGAGAAACTATTTGTCCAGTTGATATCCCCCGACTTCAAACCACAAAAATAATCGTGTTTTCGCAGAAAGAAAACGCTGATCTTCTTCAGACCATCGGCTTCCTCTTTCTTAGAACTAAAATATCTAGCCATAATTTCTTCTCTCCTTATTAACCGAAATCAATAGAGATAGGTTATCAATTAGGCACACCATTCCACGTTTAACCACGATTTTCTGTGAATGCTTCATAAGCTAACACAAGGTCATCCTTAGACTCATACCACCCATCGTTATAAAACGTTTCCAACGATCCTTGATTGGTTAGCTTCACTCCATAACTAACTCGGAAGTAGGCTTTTATACCCCTATCTTGCCATTTAATTGAGCGTAAATGTGGCAAGAATACTCGAATCGAATGAGTCTGGACTCTATCTACTACCTGACCATTTTTTGTAACTTTCAAAAGGAAATTATTTCCATGCGATTTCATCAATCCCAAAGCTAGAGGACTATGACATATATGTTATAGAGCTCTTCATCGACTCCTAACCTTGGACTATGTTATCTATATAACGAGACTTATATGTTTTTTTGCATATAAGAAAAGACATACTAGTCACCGTCTTCTTTTGGTAACTGGTCTGCCGTTTCTTTCATCAGAAATAGGTTGAACTCTTCAATAATGCGGCGAGAAATTTCTTCCCAATCGTCAGGTTTAGTGGTTTTGAAAAGGGGTCGCCAACCTTTTGGAGATAGATAGCTAGGTGGCGTAACGTAATCCTTTTTAGTGGCTTCTGCCTGAAGAACCTTGAACCCCTTGAGAGTAAAGTCTTCAAACTCGACATCCGCCCGAGCCTTAACCTTTGGGGAGTTTGTTTTAACAAAACTAACACTGACTATTTTCATTTTTATTTTTATATTTATCTAAAAACTTCTTTGTGACTGGTCTATAGATCAATTTGAAAAGCCGTAGTAGCCTTTCCCCTTGTTCCATTGCTGCCTGTGTATTAATTTCCTCACCATACACTTTCTTAAAAATTTGCTGATACTCGACAACAGCTTGTTGTGACAACATATCAGCCACCTCGAATCCTAGATTTTAGCTCTCGTAGGGAACTGAAATATAACTTTGGGACAACCCTACCGGATCCATTCCAATACTCTTGTATTGCCATGTCCAACTCTGGTGATCGTGAGAAATGGAAAGTGACTCTCGTAGGGTCAACACGATCTATGAAGGTAAGAGGAAATCCCCAAGCTAGAAGTGCACCAGCCAGAGCTAATTCCTGGCTCACAAACTCGGATTGTGGTTGAGAGTGTAATTGTTTGTTAATCATGAACCCACCATTGGTTCATGATGAAAGTCTGTCAACAGGGCAAATGCGAAGCTAAAAGAGCAGGAGCTACATCATAAGCATCATAATGACGTTAATGATCCTAGGATAACTTAAAGCGCCACTGTTTAGTTTTATTGTCAAAACTAAGAATAATTCTTTCTTTCAAATTCGGCTTAGGATATATCTTCGTTTGTCGAAAGTTAGAAATTAAAGTTGCCAAACGCCTCTTATCAATAACCTCATCATTATTCACTTCTTGGTATGTTCGGATAACTACCTCGGATGCAAATAGTTCTTCACTAAGTCTTCGCTTTCTTAACTCCCAAAACGTTTTGAATACTTTCAAAAGTTCTGGAGCATTACTTAAATCGATAGAATCCCAAGACCCATCACCAAGTTTGAAAAAAATATTGTCATTTTCGAAAGCAACACTTTCTCCACTTTTAAAATCTGGCCCTGCTTGCTGAGAAGCCTTTCTCATATTGCTTAATACGTCGAACAGGGCATCTACTAATCTTCTTAAGTAAAGCTGATACTCTTTGACATTGAACCATTCTATTTCAGGTTTCCTTCCTTCCATTATTTTGTCCATAGCCCCGATGTAACCGCCTAGTCCCATCATCTCAGCCATGTTATGGGTTGCTCTGAGCTGGTTCCAATGGTCGTGGTAATCGTACATAGTCAAAGGAACAAGTTGAATCATTTCTGCAGCATGCCAAGGAGATGGTTCTAGTTTTCTGTCTAGCGCCTTTTTCCTTTCCCTGAATTCGGTATCTGTGGAGGAAACATTATATTTACTAACGACCATCTCGTCAGAGGTAGAGCTCTTTTCTAAATTTACGTATTTTTGTATCACATCAGAATGGCCACTTTCTCTGTATGCTCTTACTATTGATTCGACGGCGCCCACCATGACGCTTTCAAGTGGGGTTCCACTGAGGCTTTGGGCAGCCCCAGCCAGAAAAGCGTAATAATCTTTAATCTCAGCTAATATCTTGTTTTCAGTTTGATTTATTAAGTCTGCGTGTTCCTTCGTTGCTTGCTTCTTATCATCGCGATATTGTTCATAATCACCAAAATATTCTTCTATTACCCGGAGATCTGCTTCGCTCACCAGATCATTTTTTAGGGCTATGTCTCTTAAATTTTTAAACGCTTCCTCCGTTTCTGTCTTAACCGTTGCCCTTAGCTCATCCAGCACCTTAACCTCCTCATCATAATTGCTGTGGATTATTTCCAACGCAGCTAAAAGTGTTGGATTTTTAGTTATAAAGTTATAGAAGTCAGCTAGCTGGGAAAAATAATCCTTCGGAGATCCGGATTCAATAGAATCTATCAGCTTTACTTTACGATCAATTGCAGCAATCAAATCCTTATAATCGTCAGCTGAGATTGTATCTACTTTAGAGGCTAAGTTTGAGCTCATATTAATCTTAATTCTGAGGCGATTGTAAGACAATCTTAAGCTATATCCAAGGTGGAGATACGAGCTAATGATTCCCTAGAGAGAGCCGAAAAGCTCCATCAATGAGAGGTTAAAAGTCTTCGCCAGTTTCCAGATATTATCAAGGCTCACATTTTGTTCGCCTCGCTCGATAGAGCCAATGTAAGTGCGATGGAGCCCAGACTTAAAGCCCAACTCTTCTTGCGACCATTTTCGTTCCTTTCGCAAGTCGCGGACCCTACTGCCAAACTTTTTTCGTGCGGGAGTAATCTGCATATTACCCCAAAGACTAATAAAAAGATGACAATAGCTCTACAGACGATGGCTAGCATTACTATCAATCGCCGTGCTAAGATGATGCCAATAGCTAGCATTAATATGGAAATAAATAATCGGACTTTATTCTTTGGAGACAATCTTGAGATTCTTGGTGAAAAGATTCCTATTGAGTCGATTGATTTGATTTACCTTGATCCCCCGTTTAACTCTAACCGCAACTACAATGTGCTTTTTAAGGAGGGCTTTGCTGACAGCACCGCTCAGATACAAGCCTTCGAAGATACGTGGGAATGGACCCCAATTACCAAAAGGTTATTCGATGACTTAGTTACAAGCCCAAATCCCCAAATATCTATTCTTGTTAATGGTCTTTATGAGTCATTCCACGACTCACCTATGATGTCGTATCTAGTCAATATGACAGCCAGGCTTATCCCTCTAAAAAACGTCCTCAAGTCAACTGGTTCGATCTATCTCCACTGTGATACAACGGCAAGTCATTATCTTAAAATCTTGATGGATACGATCTTTGGAGCAACCAACTTTAGAAGCCAGATCATTTGGAAGAGGCAAAGCGCTCATAGTGACACCAAGCAAGGTAGAAAAGCCTACGGGAACATCACTGACATCATTCTTTATTACACCAAATCCGACGACTACACTTTTAACACGCAATTTACGCCATACACTGAAGACTATATTGAGACATTTTATAAATTCAAGGATCCCAATGGGAGAAGATACGCCTTAGGAGATCTCACTGGCCCAGGTGGAGCGGCTAAAGGCAATCCTTACTACGAGGTTATGGGGGTAAGTAGATACTGGCGTTTTAGTAAAGAGAAAATGAACGGACTTATTGCTAATGGCAGGGTTATCCAAACTCAACCAGCCACTGTACCGTTGCAAAAGCGTTATCTTGATGAGATGTCAGGAATTCCTCTGCAAAACCTCTGGACTGACATAAAGCCAATTCACCCTCATGCTACAGAACGATTGGGCTACCCGACCCAGAAACCAGAGTCTTTATTGGAAAGAATAATCTCTGTCTCTAGTGACGAAAACGATGTCATTCTCGATCCTTTCTGTGGTGGAGGAACCACAGTCGCAGTTGCTGAAAAACTTGGAAGGAAATGGGTAGGCATCGATATTAGCATGCAAGCCGTCAACATAATCAAAGAAAGAATGGCTGGTCACTACAATGGAATAAAAATAAACATTGATGGTATTCCGATGGATTACCAAGCAGCTCAAAATCTTGCCGAAAGAGATAAATTTGCCTTTCAGGATTGGGCCATCAGCTTAGTAAAAGCCAATCCACCTACAGGAGAGACCAAGAAAGGGGCCGACAGGGGGATTGATGGAATAATCCTCTTCCACGAGCGCACAGTGGGTCAAAAGCCTAAATTGCAAAAGATAATAGTTCAAGTTAAGGGTGGGAACACTGGGCGTGGAGACGTGGCTAAATTAAAAGGAGACATGGAAAGGGAAAGTGCCCCAATGGGCATTCTCATTACATTAAACGAGCCTACCTCGGAAATGACACGCGAGACAACCCTAGCAGGAGACTATAAATACAACACCAATGTGACCTTCCCAAAGATTCAGGTGCTATCAATTAAAGATTGGTTTGAAGGAAAAGAGGTTAAACTCCCAACTGACACAGTGAACCCTTTTAGAAAAGCTGCCCCTATCGCCCCACAACAAAGTCTGTTTTAGCCATCAGACCGTTACATCCTTTGTTATACTTCAATCTATATGAAAGGTGAAATTTCTAATCAACTATCCTCAGTCACTGAAGATCGATACCAACTCAAAATTGAAGGACAGATTCCTCTCAAAAATGTATTTGGTGGAGTGTGGGAAATCAGTGATACTCGTGGTGATAAATATGTGCTGAAAACGGATGGTATTGATGATGAAACAGGAATGGAACATCTCTTAGCGGAGGTTGCTTTCGCTGACTATGTTAAGACCAACGTTCCAGAAGTAGCAACTATAGATTTCATTAGGGACTCGTCTGGCAATGCTATTCAAAGACTCATGATTGATGGCGATGAACGTGTATTCTACCTCATGAGGAAAGCAGAAAATATTCATAAGTGGAACTTATCAAACGAAGAACAACAAAGATTAGGTCAACTAATGGCCATTTTTCATCAGAAGATGAGAAACTTCGATCATCCAGGCCTTTGGCAACCCAACCATTATCGAACTTTATCTGAAAAAGAACGGCAACAACTTTTGACTGATTTCCCTACCCATAATCTGACTCCATTTCTATCCCCTGCAGGAATAGAAACAATTTCTCCTTACTTAACCACCATTCATGGTGACTGGCATGCGCAAAACATGTCATGGACTACTCCGCCAACACTGTTCGATTTAGGGATGCTATCTAAAAGTGGACGTTTAGAGGAACTTTCAAGAACATTAAGCCACTGGTGGTTTGCTGATTCAAATGAATTCAAAAGATTCTATGACAACCTAGTTGCTGGTTACAACGACTTAACGAAGCAAGAAATAAGCGCCCTACCTACATATGTCATGAGAGACTTTTATAAATCCTATTGCGAATTAATTTCCAACGCTAAAGATGTGGAAACAGCAAGAAAGCTAGCTGTGCAAATTGACTATGCACGCGCGGCGCTCGGATTGGGCTAGTTTGGAGGGTTAGAAACGAGACCAATGTTTTTAGGTCCGTCAAAAGAGAAGACTACCCGTTCATAAGTTACTCCCCGACTTTTATAAAACTCCTCTATTTTTGTTAAAAGTGCGTCCCTGCCTAGCCTCTCTTCATCTGACCAAAAATTGCAGCAAGGTATTAAAACAACTGGTCTTACTAAAGCCGAATGTACTGTTTCTTTTAACGCTTCGTCTGGGTGGATTCCCACAATTAAATCATAGTAAGTGGCCATATCAGCTTTATATTCTTCTTTGCGGTTCTTGACACCTATTAAAGTCCAGCCACGAGGATCAATAACCTCGGTATCGAAGTTATACTTTTTGTTTAGCATTCGAGCTAGCATCCCCTGCCCGCCAGCTACATCAGCCACAAATTTAACTTTACCAAGATATTTTTCAGCTACAAAATCTGCCACCGCTTCAAATCGATTGGGATCGCCATGAAACTTATGACCTCGAATCCGACCAGACTTTGTACTCATATCTATGCTTTCTCGCTGATTAGCTTAGATATAAGTTCTTCAAATCGAGCAATAATTCGTTGGGTATCCTCAGACTCGATACGTTCATGCCCTTCATAAGGAATTTGTAACCATGACAAGAGATAATACAACTGGAATAAGCCTTTAAGATTAGAGTAGTTTGGATCAACTGACTTGTACTTTTTGTAACCTGCCCAAAAACTCTCAGGGACTTGTAGGTCTTCGTAATATAACGCAACTTCATAGCCTGCCAGCATCATTCTGGGATCACAGAATTTGTGGTCTTCAATATCAATAAGCCCAGTAATTTCCCACTTCCGGTCTTCAAATTTGGCCATTCCCTGAAAGCCATCAATATCAGAGAGAACAAACTCTTTTGGATCAGTCCACAAAGCAAATCTACTTCGAAGAAACTTGTGGAATTCAGAACTCTTTTCTCTCAAGGTAGTATTTAACACAAGGCAGGTTTCTAGTTGGTGGCTAATTGCCTGCTCTACCGCAGATCGCCAAGGTGATGGATACGGTTTTTCTTGATCAATCCAACCATCATAAGATCTTGTCACCCCATGCAGCCTCCCAAAGATTTCACCTGTCACCCCATGAAGCTGTGCACTTTCGGCAGTATCTCGCCTTTCAAGTGCTTCCCTAACAGAAGTCCCTTCGAGAAAAGATAAAATTTGGTAGTTATAAGGGATAGTGGGCGAACTTGTGCCCTGCGCATATATTTTGGCCAGTGGGAATCCATTTTTTTCAATCAGTTTATGGGCTGGATTAAAATTAGAATATTTTGTTGAATAAACTCGGCGAGACGGGCTTTCTTTTTCTAGGGGTGGCTCATCTTCAGGTGCAGTTAATTTGACAACAATCTTTTTCCTTTCTCCTTCTACATCGGCTTCAACTACATAGACACTCCCTGAATAACCTGTTGACCTGTCTTCGGAGAACGTGGGAACTGTCCCCAACTCAGATTTTACAATTTCAGAAACAAGTTTGACCCGTTCATCGGCAGATAGAGATTTACTTTTGGTCTGGTCTGACATTACTTAGATTGTAACAAACTGGAAGTTTTGTGCGTAATAAGTTCGAATACCTTCTGCCCAAGGCTGCAAACAAAAAATTCAGGCTTTCTGGTCTGAATTTTTTGTTTCTGGATGTGGAGGAATCGTTCCGATTCTTAGTCCCGAACACGCATAGTGCTCAGGCACAACCTGAAAGGCTATCCACCCCTGCCAATAAGATTAAACTGTTCCAACAATCTAAGTTAGATTACTTCAGCAATTCTTCTAGAGAAAAGCCGGCTCTGGAACAAATGCTTGAGAGTTCCTTCTCGGAAAAGATGCTCTTCGTATGAAAAAAATGCACCAATTCCTCCCGAACACTTGGTGCCATTGATGTTTTAATCAATTCAACGACCCCTCCCCACTTATCAAACTTTGCTTGATAATCAATCAAGTGGGGTGTAAAAACTCCCGTAACTTCACTACCAAAATGTGGAGAATTAATAGCAGTTCTTTGAATGTCGATTAATTCTGACTGGGATCTCAATGCACAAAATGCATGAGTGGTCATCGGACCAATATCATGGGCCACCAGTGGCTCAATTGGGGTAGCAAACTTATACCCGACCTCTTCAAAGACTTCACGTCTAGCTGTCTCCTCAAGCGACTCTCCTGGATCAACCTTACCCCCAATAAATCCAATACACCCATCAAAACGGTTTAGCATAAGACAAGTGGGTATCATGTTTGCTATCAAAATCGATGCATCTCATTACGGTTTAAATTCTACCATCAGTTAATTGTGCGTAAAAAGTTCGAATTTCTTCTCCCACAAAGCCTTCAGTTCGCGTCATGCACTTCGTGTATTCCCGCGAGCTACGATTAGCGGGGCTTCGTGCCCAGAACTGCTGAGGAAATTTAAGCGGAGAGAACCTGTCTTTCAAGTTTCTTGACTCTTTTTTCCAACTTATCAAATTGTTCAACTGTTGGAGTATCATCTTCAAGATTTGCTAGACTAAGCCCAATCTTCTCCAGCCTTTGGCTTACCACTTTAAATTGCTCGATCATTATCTCTTCCAATTTCTTGACAGTATCGCGAATTTGGGCCTGCCCGTTCAGTATTGCTTGCAATATTTGTGAATCTGTCATAGTAATATGATATTGCTTCACCCATAAAACACAAGAGCAATTTCTGTATCAACATCAAATTCGTGCGTAAAAAGTTAGAATGTGTTCCAGGCACCCCTGAATTTTAGATTCAAAGTCACGCGCCCATAAAAACATTCGACTCTGCTAGAATAAGCGAATGAAACAAGCACCTAAAGCGGTGATATTTGATCTCTGGGAAACACTTGGCACTAAAAATGTTGGCGTTTCCAATTCTTTAAGAGAGAGATTTTGCATAGAAAAAACTCCAGATTTTCTTAGAAAATATGAAGAAGCGGTCCAGCTCGATGCTTGGGAGACAGAACAAGCTATGGCTGAAAATTTTCTTCGATCATTTTCCCTGTCTTCTAAGTCTGAAAACGTAGATTTTATTACGAATTTATTTGCAGAAGCAATCCAAAAAGCAACGCTCTATCCTGGGATGTTAGATCTTTTGAACAAACTAAGATCAAGTAACTATAAATTAGGGCTTCTCTCTAATACTACTGTTTTCGAAGCTATCGTCCCCAAAAATTGGGGTATCGATTCTTTTCTTGATGCCGAAGTCTATTCTTGGCAGCTCCACTCACTTAAACCAGCACCCGAAAATTTTGCTACAGTATGCTCTCGACTCGAAGTACTACCCAAAGAAGCAATCTTTATTGATGATGGAGAAAAAAACGTAGAGGGAGCGAGAAATTTTGGTATGCAAGGCCAAATTTTTACCGGAGTAAAAGAATTAGACGAAACTCTAAATAGATTGAAAAGCTAACCACTTATATTTGGCCGTAATAAGTTCGATTCTGTTCCCCCACACAAACTTCAGTCCGCTTTGAGGACTCCGTGTTCACAAGCGAGCTTCGTAGTTGCGCACTATCGCATCCAGGTCTGCAAACAAAAATTCGCAGCATCGTAGCTTGAAGTTGTTTAGTCCAGACGAAGTCTGGCGCAAAATATAGAACTACTATTGCAAATAGCTCCATCTTATAATAAAACCTAGGTATGACTGAAATTATTTGCCCTCTAACAGGCGATCCATGTGTAGATACTTGCAAATTGCCTGGAGCACCTGGCATTCAGCAGGCTCAGGAAAGTCTGAATAGAATGGCTCAGGTCATGGGAGGAACTACTTTCGGTGAAGCAATAAAAAAGCTGCCCTAGAGACGACGACGCCAAATGCTAAGTGAAATGAAGCAAGCAAGCCCAAGCTTTATTTGCCCCCAAGAAAGGTCTTAATCTCCACTTTATCAAAGCATTCCCTTACCTCTTTGAACCCTTGTTTAATAACTAACCCAAGTAAGCTCAATCTGTTGTGTTCTTCTTCTCGTGTTGATTCCCAATTTCATTAACAAACGATATTAATTTGGAAATTAAATATCCAACAACTGAGTAAGCAATCAAAGCAAATAACGCAGAGATTTCTAGTGTAAATCCGTTACCAAGACCACGAGTCGGAAACATCCCTTCAAATGGCACCAGAAGCGGATTGCTCGTCTCATAAATCCATTTCACAAATAATGCTTGACTATTCGCTCCTAGAAATTTAAGAAGTACTCTCATCCCGATCACAACTCCAACAAAATCAGTCACCAACTCCACAAGAAACAACAACAATTTCGCCCTCGAAACAGTATTAAATTTCACAACTTATATTTTACCATCGTAGTCAAAAAGGACTTAACCCAACTAAGGCATGCATGTTTGCACCGGCAAGAGAAAGGGGCCTGAAGCAAGGGCGTCAACGAGAGGTTTATCATCAACATATATGCCGTCAATCTTGTTTCCAAGTTGGAAAAGCGCAAAGCCTCTATAACCTTGGGAACGCAGGTAAGAAATCATTCTTACTGCTCCCATAGCCGCAGTTTGGTCATTCCCACCTTCCAGATAAGTTGTCCCATTAGGGTAGCTAATATAACCCTGAAGCGGAAGCCAGGAAATTCCAGCCAGGAGCGTTTTAAACTTTACTTTTGGCACGAATGACTTCCATTCTGGCGTGCGTAATTTCCATAGTTTGGTATCATAGGTGTAATTCCCGGGAGCATAATAATCAATAAGGCCCTTATTTATCCAGCTGATCGAATCATAGGTCAAATTTGCCGGGCGATATTTTTTAACTGTGCCGTCGGCATTGTGGTAAAAATAGATCTGGTCATTAGGGTGAACAGCTTGCCAATCAACAAACCACGGTGGCAAGTATTCTCCGGATTTAATCGGTTTAGGGTCAATATTTCCCCCAAACGCCGCCAGGCTTTTGTCTGGACCAATTGCTTTCATTGCTGCTTTACTCGCCTTTAACGTGGCAGTAAGTCCTCCTATTCTGACTTTTGGATCAAGGCTGGCAACAGAATCTGAACTATAGCGCAGGTTATCAAAAATCACCCCGCTCAATTTCCCTGGATATAAGTTCATCCAGGTGGTTATCCAACTAGCATGAGCCTTCTGTTCCTTCGGGTCTGTGTAATCAAGCTGGCATTGCAATTTCTCACACTGACTGTCACCTTCGGGATATTTTCTCCTCATGCTATCAAGAGCAACAAAAACTGACATACCTGCCTTTTTGGCATCGGTAAGCACATTTTCAAATAACGTGACTTTGCTCACCCCACCCGTATCGTCCAAATTACCGTAGTTGCTGCCATTAACGTTGGAGACGGTATAGGCGCTTAGAAAAATTGTGTTGATATTCATCCGAACCAACTTTTTTATTGTGTTGCTTTCACTCTCAGCCGTATTAAATGCCGGCGGATTTATCCAAGCAGCGCGCGTTTCACAAGCCGCAGTTTCTACCGCCTTAGAGAAGAAATTTGTCTTGTCTTTACTGTACCGAGAAACCAGAAGAACCACGCTAAGGGCTATCACCAGTAAAAAAATGCTACCAAAAACTTTTATCATTGAATCTATGCTACACCAATTTCTCTCTCCCCAATAGGAATCGGATATTTTCCGGTAAAACACGACGTGCACAAACTGCTTTCAGCAATCCCAATGGCCTTAATAGTCGACTTATAGGAAAGATAGCGAACAGAATCCGCACTGATTTCTTTTGCAATTCCCGCCTCATCCAGCCTGGTCGCAATTAACTCTGACTGGGAAGGAGTATCAATTCCGTAAAAATCAGGATAACGAACCGGGGGACAACTAACGAGAAAATGAACTTCCCTGGCTCCGGCTTTTCGAACCAAAGCCACTATCCTCTGAGACGTTGTCCCCCTAACAATCGAGTCGTCAATCAGAATGACCCTCTTCCCTTTAAAAACTTCTGGGATTGGATTGAGTTTCAACTCCACATCCATGTTGCGAAGTTTTTGGGCCGGACGAATAAAAGTCCGGTGGATATAACGATTTTTCACCAACCCATGGTCAAAGGGGATCTTTGATTGTGAACTATACCCTAAAGCTGCTGGAATCGCCGAATCAGGAATTGGCACCACCACATCGGCCATAATTTTATTCTCCTTAGCCAAATACATCCCCAGGCGCCGTCGGACCTCATTGACACTTCGTCCTAATAAATAACTATCGGGACGGGAAAAGTAGATAAATTCAAATATGTCCAATTTCTGATTTGGCCGAGCCGCTTTAATTGATCGCAAACCCCTTTTTGAAACAACAACAATCTCTCCCGGTCTCACCTCCCGAATAAATTTGGCTTTAATAGCATTAAGAGCACAGGTTTCTGATGAAAACACATACCCGCCGCCATACTTTCCAATACAAAGCGGTCGAATTCCGCAACTGTCCCGAATGGCCGCCACTTTATCTTTTGTCATGACAAGGAGAGAAAAAGCCCCGGTAAATAAAGGAAAACATTTCTCCAGCGCTTTTTCCAAAGTTAATCCTCTTGCCAGAAAATAAGTTATTGCCGCGTGCATGAGGTCGGAATCGTTGTGAAGTGATGTAGCAATCCCCTTTTTTTGCAAAAATTTTTCCAAAACCCTTGTATCTGGCAAATTACCGTTATGAGCTAGCGCCAAAATCCGATCCTTTGTCACGACCGGTTGCGAATGCTCCAGGGATGACGGACCAGAAGTCGCATATCGATTGTGGCCAACAGCCAAATGCCCTGTCAGTTTCTGCAAATCGCCTTCTCCGTAAACATGAGCCACCAACCCCATACCTTTGTGAACTAACATGTTCTCGCCATTCGAGGAGACAATCCCAGAGCTTTCTTGACCGCGGTGTTGCAGAGCCCAAAGGCCAAGATAAGTCAGTCTGGCCGCCTCCAAACCCTCTCCAAAAACTCCGAAGATACCGCACTTCTCTTTCATAAATCAATTTTATTCTATAACTTGTATTAGGGGCCACCAAGAAATTTGGCTTTGGAGTAACCGCCAACCCGAAGTCAAGATGAGTTAGAAATATCCTCAACTCCAAACTGGTCGTTAATTAAAGGAGCGCTGCCAGTGGTAAAAAAGACTAAAAGAACAAAAGTAGTACAATGCCTCGATGAAAAAAATCACCGTTATCGGCGGCGGTACAGGTACGTTTACGGTTTTGTCGGGCCTGAAAAAATTCCCCCATCTAAGCTTGACCGCCATTGTCACTTCGTTTGACTCCGGTGGCAGTTCCGGGCGCCTCCGAGATGAGTTTGGCTATTTACCTGTTGGCGACTTTCGCCAAGCCCTCGTGGCTTTGGGAAAAAGTGAGGGAGAAAACAGCCTCCTTCGTCGCCTTTTCAATTATCGATTCAAGCATGGCGGACCAGGTCTAACCGGACACAACATGGGCAACTTGATTCTTACCGCGTTAACAGACATTCTGGGAAGTGAAACCGAAGCCATCAACCAAGTTGGGTCGATTTTCGAAATTAACGGCAGGGTTTTTCCCGTAACTTTGTCTCAAAAAATTTCCCTGTGGGCTCAATATATGAATGGAAAAATCGTTCATGGCGAATCCGCTATCGACGAGCCAAAGCTTGGCCACGATCAAACAGCCGCCATTGCCAGAATCTGGCTCGAACCGCAACCAAAAATAAATCCCAAAGCCAAAAGCGCTATTGGACAAAGTGATCTTCTGGTTTTCGGCCCAGGAGACTTCTTCACGAGCGTTCTACCAAACACTTTAATCAAAGGCTTTAAACTAGCAATCAAAAAAACGCACGCTAAAACAGTTTTTGTGATGAATCTCATCAACAAAATTGGCCAAACTTTCAATATGACTGCCTCCGATTACCTGGAAAAATTTGAAGAATACGTTGGAAAACTCCCAGAGTTTGTCATTATCAACAGCTCCCCCCTTCCAGGGCAATTGCTCAAAAAATATGCCGCCGAAGGCAGCTTGCCAATTATTAACAACCTCAAAAGTACCTCCCAACTAAAAATAATCCGAGCCGATCTGCTAGCTCAAAAATCAGTCAAGAGCATAAAAGGTGACACGTTGAAACGCAGTTTAATTCGCCATGATCCGGAAAAACTATCTAAAATAATCGCTTCTTTAGTCATTTAATTAATATTGAAAATACTGATAAACCGCCTTTGAGACCAAAGCCATTTTTTCCATCGCCCCGGGCGGAAAATCGCTCTCACTCAACAGAACAATGATGTAATCACCCTCCGGCGAAAAAACAATCCCCGCATCGTGGGAAAATCCATCCAATTCGCCCGTTTTGTGAGCCACCCTGACACCGGTTGGTAAATATTTTGGGATTCGTTCATTTTTTTGTTGCTCTGCCATTGTGGCAATCATTTTCTTTGACGCTTCTTCGCTAACGACTTTCCCCTGATAAAGTTTTTCCAAAAACAAAGCCACATCGGCCGCCGTAATGGTCGGTTCCCCACCAACTTCACTATTAAAAAGCCCATATTCATTCAAAAACCGGTTAAGATTTACCAACCCAACCTTTTTGGCAAGTGACAAGGCTGCGTAATTATGAGAGATAGTGATCATTTGATAAAGCGCGCTCTCAACCGAGAAAGAGACCGATCCTTCGGTTAATTCAGCAGAGTCGGGCGGGATCTTGAAAAATGAGTTAAGGCTGACAACGCGTTCCTCAATTGGATCATCCAAACTCATTTTTCCCAGTTGAATCTGTTCATAAACCGCCCCCATTACCCAAAGTTTGTAAATGCTCGCCGAAGCAAAAACCCGTTCCCCGTTAACGCTGGCCGTTTCACCTGTTTTCAAATTTTTCACCACCACCGCATAGCTCCCTTCGGTCCCAAAAAGTGGTTCTTCTATTGCTTTCCGAAGAAACGTTGGCGGCTCAGCTATTTTAACCGCCGTAGTTTTTGAAACCGGCCACAATGGCCTAGAGGCAAATATCTGCCGGTTTTGCTCAAAAAATACAGCCACACCAATAACCGCCAGAACAAAAAAGATGGCAAAGACTAGTAGTGACCACCGACCCCGGTTTGATCTCTCCCGCATACCGGGATTTTACACTATGAAGTTAGAAAGGAAACCGAGCTTTTAGCGTAACCCAAATCTCATGGCACTATTTGCCATTGGGGTAAAGTTGTCCTTTCCGCGGTATCCATATGTCGAAGTCAGTGACCTCTTAAACAAACCAAAAATCTTGTCCAAAAATAGAAAATCCCTGTTCAAACCGAAGTTTGCGTCTACCGGAGAAAAAGCCGTTACCACAACAAATATTAAATTTGCTACCGCCCCAACCGCCCCTTCTTGCGCCGTCCTGCTAACTTCCATACGTGCAACATTTTTGTCGTGCAAATTTTGAATTTTAAAGTGATTCGAATCGGCAACGTAACCTCTGACATATTTTTTGGCATTTTTATCTCTAAGTGGAATAAAAACGCCACGCTCATTAAGCACCCCAGCCTCTCCGTCTTTGAATACCACCCCTCCGGCTACTGCCGCTCTCATGGTATTTTGTTGGGATCGAAGAAAAATGCTACGATCGCCCGCCATCCGACGGTTTCGGGCATCAATCATGGTGGGATTCTCAAATCCATTCATAACTATAGGTCATTATATACCGTTCAGTGGGCATTTGCAAATCGATCTCTCAAGTGTAACCGTTCACGTCCTAAGATAACTGTCATCGCGAGCGAGTGAAACGAGCGTGGCGATCTCAAATAAATTTTAATGAGATTGCTTCGCTTCGCTCGCAATGACAAAACGATATCAGAAGTGGGTACTGTTGCTCTCAAATCAATACCTGAGCGGTCTGATCGTTCGGTATAAACTCAGGAGCGTGTAAATGAGAATATATCCAAGAGTTAAACTCATCGCCAAAAAATTCGAATTCGGAAAATTAAGAATTAGTACCAAAAACGCTGCTCCCCAAACCCCTGTTGCCGCTCGAAATAACCACCGCAAGACGTTTGATTTAAACACAAACTCGATTCGGGACGGGTAAATATACTTGATTGGCACAAAAGCCAAGATCACGCATCCAAGCACAATTACGAAGTTAACCGTTCCCGAAAGACCTAAAACTGCCAAATAGAACACTAAAATATTCCAATACGAAGGAAATCCCTTAAAATAGTGGTCTTCCGTCTTGGCATCAACCTGTGAAAATTGATAGGCACTGGACAAAACAATTGCTCCCCCTGCTACCAGCGCCATCCAACCATTTAAAATTCCCGTGTTGGCCAGGATATAAAACGCGGGGACGACCACATAGGTTAAATAATCAATAATATTATCTAGCAGAGCTCCATCAATTTTTGTCGGCCCTTTCTTCACCCATCTGGCTAACGTCCCGTCAAACGAGTCAATCGCGATAGCAATAAGCATGAGAACCCATACCCATTGAAACTGGCCAATATAAATAGCATAAAGAGACAACAATCCACAAAGGGCGCCTAGAGAAGTAAACCCATCAACTAAGTATCCGAACAATCTGTTCATATTTAAATCATTGTTTAACTCCCGTAAACTGATTACCAAGTCGTGAAATAATTTTCGCCACCGGTCCTTTCCCATGGGCCAGCTTAGTACCAAAAACATCCCAGTATGCCCGAATGACTTCTCTTTTTAGGCCGACCGTCCCTCCTGCCGTTGCCATTTTCTCAAAAAACCGTAGCCAGGGTCCGTAATATGTTTCCCCAAAATAATCGATTCCGTACCTCTTCCCTAATTCAATTGTCCTATTAACCAGCGGCTCCATCAAGGCCAACTTTTCCCTATCTTTTGGTTTAAAACCAATTGGCGTTCGAACTAGATACCCCAAAAAGTCACCGTACGGATTACGAACAGTGTACCTGCAACCGTCTTCAAGAACCACTTTCCACGCCTCAAGCGACTGCCAACTAATTTCCTCTCGGATATTTTCATAAACTAAAAAGGGACGGCCTTGACCAAAGCTATTTCCCTCAATAAAAATTGAATAAACAAACTGAAAAATCTTGTTACGTTTCTGGTCGTTATTAAAAACGGCGTTCTCAATCGAAACGTACGGGAAACGACCAAGAAGACCACTCGCCTTTGCCATAGTGGAAAGCCATTTTTTTAAAGCAGCTATTTTCCCGGGGTCGTTTGTAAAAGTAACCAGATCAATATCCCGAACGGTTCCATCATCGCGATTAATCGGCAGTTGTCGATGATTTTTAAGAGTCACCGTACGCTTGGCAACGCTGACTTCAAACGTCGTTTTTTCCGTCAACAAACCGCTATACGCCACTCCCCCAACAAACCGGTGTTCAATACTGTTTTCCCGGCAAAACGTATCAATGGCACAGACAATTTGGTGCAGATCAGTCATTTTAAAGTTAACTCCTTTT
>CAYPLU010000012.1:0-15802 GCA_964411775.1 uncultured Gammaproteobacteria bacterium
AGCTTGGTCAAGCGTTTCGTTAACCAAGCCATCCGCCTCGGCATTTTGATTCCGTGGTACATGAATGTATGAAACCTTGATTTTTCCTCCGCCGTGTAAAAATATTTCCCTCGCTCGAACAACTTTCTCTCTCAAATCTTGAAGGTTTTGGTTCTTGACCTTATAAACCCCGTTAATTTGTCTGACAACCAATTCTGAATCAAGTCTGAAAACCACTTCCAAAACTTGATTTAGTAAGGGTTTTTGATCAACCAGCCAGTTCGACGCGTTTAAAATGGCCACATATTCAGCCACATTATTTGTTTCGTAACCAAGATAATTCCCGCGTTTTTCCAGTAAATTTCCCGCTTCATCTTTCGCCACAAACGCCGCCGCTGCCGGACCAGGATTTCCTCGTGAACCTCCATCAGTGTTTATGATCAATTTCATTTATGTTTTACTGACAAAACCGGTCTTACCTTTGGCCTTCCACCATTCAAGCAGGGTATGATAAACAAAAGACGGCGACATTTCTACTCCAATTGTCTTTCTGATTACCAGAAAACTCAAAACAGCGATTAGTGTCTCCGTCACAAAGGTGATTCCAGCGGCCGCATACAGTGAAAAGAGGGGAATAAGCCAAATATTTAAGCCCAAATTAACCCCTAGCGCCACCATGGCAATAAAAAACGAAGACCATTGCTTCCCCAGAGCGATGAGAGTATATCCATTGAGGTGATTAAGATACGAAGCCACCAAAGCCAGCGACAAAATTTGCAATACCAAAACTGCCCCGGAAAACTGTGATCCGGCGACAATTGCAATACCAATCGGCGCCAATAAAAAATTAACAATGGCCGCACCAAAACCCATCAATAACAAAACAACCATTGCTTTTTCATAAACCACCTTTAAGGCTTGGCGATCGCTGTTTGCCAAGTTTGAGACTAGCGGCAGGATTGAATTCGCAAAATACGCCGCTCCCAAAACTAGTACTTCAAAAATTCGATACGCTGCCCCATATAAACCGACCGCGATTTCCCCCTTAAAATAGGCCAAAAGAACCGTGTCAACTCGATTGTAGACCGTAAATAAAACCAGAATTGCTCCCATTGGCAATGACTCTACCAAAATATACCCGGTTTCCTTTCTAAATAACGACAGTTTAACTGGTGCTAACCTCACTCCCAAAAACCAAGCTACGACCGCTGCGAAAACTTGTCCCGCCAAAAACGCCATCATGATTGTCGGCAATCCCGCTCTTATTACGACAAGCCCGGTGACTAAAAAAATTGCCAAGGCATTAGCCGCCAATTCCGAAATCGCAAAAAACTCCATTCTAAGTCTGGCATTAAAAATAATTTGAAAAGACGTCTTAATTGATAAAGCCAAAAGCGAAAGCGAACAAATCCCTACTAATATTCGGACCTCCATTGAATAGGGGAGTATGTAAACGGCAATGTTTGACAAAAGAATTGCCACTAGTGCCAAAAGAAACCGCACCACCAAAATGTTTCCCACAATCTCACCGATTGACTCCGCCCTTCGACTGGCTTCCCGCACCCCAATCAAAGCCATCCCCCAGTCCCCAATGACGCCAAACATCGTCACAAAAACGACTGCGAACGTGTATTTTCCAAAGCCTTCTGGTCCCAAATAGCGCGTCAAAAAAATCGTAATCACCACTCCCAAAGCACTGGTTATAAACTTTCCCACAAACTGGTAAAGCGTGTTTGAAAAAATCTTCCGCGAATGAAGCATAACTACCCAATTCTAGCCTCTTGAGGCAAACAAAACCATCCCGGATACGACAACCAAGCTCAACATTCCTTGTTGCAAGGTAAGCCAATAATGATCAGCTGATCCGGTCATTAATATAAACACCGCCATCGCGATGGGCAAAGTCTCAAAACAAATAAACCTTTTCCAAAAATCAGCTAACCGTTTGCCAATAGCTATAAATGAAAAAAATAGCCCCACCAGTCCCGTCTCCACCAAAATAATCAGAAAAACGGAATGCGGCGGTTGATTGCGAAGGGCAAAACTAATATCTTGTGCTTTTACGGCTAAGGGGGAAACCCCCAAACCATTTCCAAAAACGGGCGCCGCTAAGAAACTTTTCCAAGTCGCTTCTAAAAACTCCATTCTTATCCAAAACGGCTCAGTTTCGATCCTAATAGCCAACAATCTCTGGCCAATTACTAGATAGCCAACAATAACCAACATCGCCAAAACTACCAAAAAATGTTTCTTTTTGACGCACCAAAAAACTAGTATAAAGAGTGCTAGAAGATAGGCGCTAACGACCGTTCGCGACAAACTTAAAAAAAGTGCCGTATGTCCTAATATTAAAACTACCCTCAAAAAAACCCAATGCAAGACCGAACTTTGATATTTAACGTGCTTTTCCCGCAAAAAAACCGCGTCTAAAAAGAGGAGTGTTAATCCCAAAAAACTGGCTAAGACATTCGGGTGAGAGAAGGTTCCGTATGGCCGAAGAACCAGCTGGCCAGAAAAAAAGGCGTTGGCTATCCCAGGGGTTAATTGGTTAAAAGTCCGCTCTCCCAAAAAATACCACCACCCACCGACCGATCTCTGAATAACAAACTGCCAAATAGCTAAAACCGACGACCACAAAACAGCCACCCCCAATAGAAAAGTCAAAACTCTTCCCGAAAGATGTAGCCATCCCTTTTTTATTATCCAGGCGGCTAGAAGTCCCATTTCTAAAAACTTGGCCCATTTGTAAACACTCACGGCAGGGGAGACTGAAAAGCAAATATTTACCGCTATAAACATTCCCGTTAATATAACTACCAAAACAGTTTTTCCCGACAATTTTCTCTTCCAGTAGCCGACAAAGGAGGGGATTGCCAACGAAAGTATTACCAAAATCAAAACATCAGTGACGTGCAAAGTCGGGGACAGATAATCAACCCTGGTTCCAAAAACATAGGACCAACTCGGCCAAAAATGCAGTCCCAGCTGACTTGGCAAAAGGACAACCAAAAAACAAAAGAGGAGTTGCTGCAATTTCTTGATATGCACCCGCCTAGTATATAATTATACTAGACCGGCTTAATAACCAGTCGACGCATTCGGCCTTCCCCTTCCGACTCCGTCTTTATATCTCTCCTATCCTGAAGAGCCAAGTGAACAACCCGCCGTTCAATCGGTGGCAAAAACGGCAGATAAACTGACTCACCCGTTGCCAAAACCTGAGCGGCGTACGACTCGGCCATTGCTCGCAACTGTTCTTCCCGACGGGCTCGGTAGTCGCCAATCTCTATGACAACTCTTGACCACTCACCTAGCTTTCGAAAAACCACCAATCCAACAATCATCTGAAGAGAGGCCAGTGTTTCACCATGATAACCAATCAAGAGTCCCGACTCTTCAGTCTCAAGCTGAACAATGAACGACTTTTCTTCAGCCTGAAGAACTTCGACCGTTGCCAAAACTCCAAGCATTGAGAGAATCTCTTCCACGGTCGACTTAACAACGATCAAAGAATCGTTTAGCGCAATTTCCGATTTTTTTGTCTTTTTTACCGTTGCCATAAAACTTTCTAGCCCCTAGCTAACAATTTTCGTAATTGCACTATATGCGGTTCCAATGCGCCAAGTCCTGCAAAATAATATTGCTGAATAATCGCTAAAACACTTGTTACCGACCAATAAAGAGCCAGACCCGCCGGCCACTGAGTTCCCAGAAACAAAAACAGCAAGGGAAACATCCATACCATTGAAGATTGTGCTTGGGCAAACTCACTCATAAAATCAGTCTTTTCCTCTTTTTCCTTTGGTTTGTCTTCTTTGTGAATTGGTGGGGGAGTTGGCATCATCATCTTTGTCTGTAAAAACTGTGTTGCCGCTGCAACCACCACCAAAATTCCCGGCAAACCTTTAAGTGCAAGAGGCAATCCAGTAACAGGAATAACATCGGGGTTGGCCATATTCCAAAAAAGAAACTGAGTATTTATATTCTTCATCGCCAAAATCTCATTCATCGCTCCCAAAAGCCCAAACAAAACCACAATCTGCACCACTGCCGGCAGACATCCTCCAGCCGGGTTAACTCCGTGTTGTTTAAAAAGTTCCATCTGTGCCGTCGCAAAAGCCTTTTTGTCGTCTTTGTGTTTGGATTTAAGAACCGCCAACTGCGGATTGAGATCATTCATCTTTTTGCTGTAATGAGCTTGTTGGCGAATAAATGGGTAGAGGACTACTCGGGAAAGGACCGCAATTTCTACAATGGCAACTCCCAAATTCTGAAAGGCCAGGTTGTTATATACAAATAGTATTAGTGGTAAAAAAATCTGCCCCATATCTAGTTCTGTGGAATCGGATCCCACCCGCCCTTATTCCCCGGGTGACATCTCACAATTCTTTTGATCGTCAGAAAAATCCCTCTGATTGTACCATAGCGCGAAATCGCCAAATAACCATATTCACTGCATTTTGGTGTAAACCGACAAGTTTGCCCCGGAAAAAGAAGATGTAAGAGGCCTGTATCAAAAGAGAGAAACTTTTGGTAGATTCGAATCAAAAGAAGGAGAAAGACTTTCATGTCAAAAGCTTTGCCCGACGAAGAAGGCTCGTCAGCTCTAAAACCAAATTTTCCCGGGTAGTTTGAATAGCTGCCTGTTTAGCCAAAAAAACCAATTGGACCGTTGGAGAAAGTTGTTCTACAAATTTCGCCACCGCATCAGATAGTTTTCGTTTCACTTCATGCCGGATAACTGACCTCCGATCCACCTTTTTTGAGACCACAAAGGCAAATTTAGGTCCTTGATTTTTCATCTCTGCCTTTCCAAATCGGACCAGAAGACCAAAGGAGGGGGAGTCATAACGTCGACCATTCGCTCGAATAAGATCGAACTCTTGTCTTAAAAGGATAAGTTGTTTTCGGGGAAGCATGAACAGAACCTACTTCTTTCTTGAACGAACTGTCAGTTTTTTCCGACCTTTAATCGTTCGTCGTTTCAAGACCTTAACTCCGCCGCGAGTGCCTTTCCTTTTCATATAACCATGCTTCCGCACGCGCTTTTTTTTCTTCGGCTGATAAACCCTCATTGGCACAATAACTATTGTATTTGAACATTTCGAGAGAAACAAGTAAGGAGTGTGTCAATTGCTGGAGAAAACGCTTTAGCATTTCTTCCATCCACCGCAATGACATTGACTTTAAATAACCTATAATATATCATAGACGAAGAGTGGCAAATGAAATAAGGCAAATAATATACCATGACAATCCTTCTGTTCAGCAATCTGCTTTGAGAGAGGAAACTAGACAGCTTGAACCTGTTCATAAAGACCCGCCAAAGGATTTAAATCAATTTATACCAAATTGTCTGGGAGGCATAATTGGGATTGCCATCCTAGTCTATGGATGGGAAACAGGAAGACGTATTCGAAATAACGCACCGCCTAAAAGTAAAGAGGAAAGGCAATATGAAGATCTATACGGAGAAATGTATATGAAAAAAACTCCACAATTGAGAGCTAAACTTTTTTATATTGGAATGCTCGCAGGATTGCCACTTGGATATTTTATTGAGTACGGCACAGGAACAGCGTCAGCAAGCGACAAATTATTAATATACGCAGTGGCTGTGATTGGCTGCGGGATTGGAGGATTGCTAATGGATCGTTCAACCAACCGGAACGAATATCCAGATTTAAATAATCGAGATTTTAATCGTGCAGATCGTGAGAGTCAACATCAATGGGATAAAGAGCATAGAAAATAAAGAAGATCTTCTCGGTTGGATCACTCAAATGGAGGACTCAAGAATTGCTGCAAAACCTCTCCTTGAATTTTTGTGGATAACTTCTGTAAGATCACCCCACTGCTCCAATAAAACTAGATGATTGATTTAAAAACTCTCTGGATCCAAACGCTCGGAGAAATTGAGGTTGAAATTGGTAAAAACCAATACAATCTCTATTTCAAAAACAGTGTCCTACTGTCACTTGATAACGGGATTGCTAAACTTGGCTTCACCAATAAAGCGGTTGCCACCCAAACTAACCAGCGATACTATGCCCTTATTCAAACAGTTCTTGAAAAAAAATCAAAAAACGAAAAAATCAGCCTACTATTTGAAACGATCGACAAACCGCTCCTTCCGTCCATTAGTCAACCCGTTGATGATCTTGGCCCGCTTTTTACCTCTTCCAAAGAACTGTCTGAAAATCTAAATGACGCCATTAAAAAAGCCCACCTCCGTCCCGACTTCACCTTAGAAGAATTTTGCGTCTCCACGAGTAACCAATTGGCTTTCGCCGCCGCCCAAGCAGTCGCCAAAAATCCCGGCAAAAACTACAATCCCTTTTTCATTTGGGGAGGAGTAGGTATTGGTAAAACCCACCTAATGCAAGCTATTGGTCATGAAATTCTCCGGAAAAGTCCTCGTGCACGAGTAATTTATGCATCTGGTGAACAATTCACCAACGAGATTATTCAAGGAATCAGAAAACACGATACGGCCGATTTCAAAGAAAAATATCGCTCCGTCGATGCCCTCCTCATTGACGATGTTCAGTTTCTCTCTGGTAAAGACACCGCCCAAGAAGAATTCTTTCACACTTTCAATGCTGTTCATGGACGCGAAGGACAAATCGTCATGACTTCTGACACCAAACCGGCAGAAATTAAAGATCTGACTGACCGATTACGAAGCCGTTTTGAAGGAGGACTTGTGGCTGACATTGGTACTCCAGATTCAGAATTAAAAACCGCCATTTGTCAGCTAAAGGCCAGAAAAAGAGGAGTTGATTTATCCACAAACATCGCTTCAATCATTGCTGGAAATGTGGATAATATTCGTTCTCTCGACGGCGCCCTTCAACAGATCCTTTCTCGAGCTGCCACCGAAAAAAAACTCATTACTCCAGAATTTGTCGCTGACACCCTAAAACTACCGCTTGTTAATTCCGCCGTCAATCGACTTGATGCCCGGACGATTCTAGACGCTGTTTGCGCCTTCTATGAAATTACAATTAAGCTTATTAAGGGGACAAAAAGAGATAAGCCAATCGTCGAGCCTCGCCAAGTTCTTATGTACCTCTTAAAAAAGCATACCGGCATGACTCTTGATGAGATTGCTGATTTCCTGGGCGGCCGGGATCACACCACCATCATGCATGGCAGCAAAAAAATCGAAGCGCTTTTACAAACGAGTGATCGTCTTCAAAAAGACATTCAAACTCTCCAAGCTCATCTAGGTCTCTAGTGGATATTTCCCTCTTCAAAACGAGAACATGTGGACAAAAAGATCAGTTTTTCCACTTTTCCACACATATCCACATTTATCCACAAAAGTTGTCCACACATCTTCAAGAGCTTTATCCACATTTCAATTTTTCCCTGATCACTTTCTCCCAACTGCCGACGGCAAATTATTTCCACATACCCACACCCTCTACTACTATCACTACTAATTTAAATCTAAAAAGAAACGATAATTGAAAAGACGCCTCTAAATCAGTAATATGTGGTCAACTCAAATGACGTATGAAAATTGACATCCTCCAAGAAAATCTAAACCAAGTTCTGGGGAAAATTGCTAAAATCATTCCGGCAAAAGCCTCGATTCCCGTCCTAAGCCATGTTTTAATTTCCGCTAAAGACGGAACTCTCACCCTCACCGGTTCTGACATGCAAACGACT
Source organism: uncultured Gammaproteobacteria bacterium (assembly GCA_964411775.1). Taxonomy (GTDB): domain Bacteria; phylum Patescibacteriota; class Microgenomatia; order JAMCZE01; family JAMCZE01; genus CAYPLU01. The sequence goes on from CAYPLU010000012.1 coordinate 7,657, forward strand.
CTTGTGGTCAAATGTGGCGCAAAAATCATCAGTGATGGAAGCTATACCGTTCCCGTTCGTACGTTTTTGGAAATAATTTCCTCATTGCCGCAAGAAAAGGTTACCCTTAATCTTTCAGATTCTGGTTTGGAAATTATTTGTGGAAAATATCGCGGAAAAATCACTGGCACCGGAGCTAATGAATACCCTAATCTAATTCACGAATCTGAATCCCTAAATACCTGGTCGCTTTCAGTTTCTGAGATCGCTGAAATCACCGCCTCCACCACCTTCGCTACCGCCACCGATGAATCACGAGCCGTCCTCACTGGTATTTTAATCCAATCAACCGCTGACGGCCTGGTAAGCGTCGCCACCGACGGCTTCCGCCTGTCACTTCTACAGCTAAAATTAAAAGATTCAAAATCAACCGGCGTAAATATTATTGTCCCCGCTAAATCAATTAATGAAATTGCCCGACTTATCTCTGATGCCGGACCCGATAACTCCTCTTTTGTATTCAGCGTTCTGGCCTCAAACCAACTAATGGTTATCATTGGTGATGTCACAATATATACCACTTTAATTTCGGGTAATTTTCCAAACTTTGAGAAAATAATTCCCACAGAAAGTGCTACCAAGATTATCTTGTCAGCCGATGAATTTCAAAGAGCCGTCAAATTATCATCGGTTTTTGCGCGCGAAAACGCCAACATTGTTCGCCTGAAATTTTCTCCTGACAACCCGTCACAAATTCAGTTGTTTTCTCAGGGTGGTCAAATTGGGGAGGATCTTTGTGATATTGCTGCCGAAATTGAAACTAAAAACTCTGATGATATGACCATTGCTTTTAACTTCCACTATTTACTTGACTTTGTTTCCAGTTTGCCAAAAAAAGGCGATATCACCATTGAACTTTCCGGAGCAACCTCTGCCGTCGTTTTTAAATCTGCCTCAAATTCAAACTACCTTCATGTGGTTATGCCGGTTCGGGTCCAACCCTAGTCGTTTTTTGCTTCTGACGTAACGGCAGGCGCCATTTCCGTCGGGGCAGTCATTTTCTTTTCACTTTCGAGAATTTCCGAAAGATGTTCCGTTGCTGCCACTGAGACAGATGTGCCATCTAATGCGGGAACCTGATTAACGATTGACGCGACGGGCCCACTTTGGTTCTGGTCTTTCGTTTGATTCAAATCTTGTCTTTGTAGCTCTCTCTCTTCTGCCAGTGTTGCTTCCCGCTGTGCTTTTTCCATAGGATTGGTATTAACCAGCTGATATTCTTCCGGTGAGGCAACTACCCGCATGGCTACGTGGCTCGATCCGGCAAAAAACAGTCCTTCCCCAACATTAGCTGACAATAGTAAACTTTTTTCTCCTTCAGACAAATAAAATACCTCCGCAATTCGATCAATTGCCGCCGGTGACTGCTTAAGAAGTATTTGAATACTACTATTCGTAACGATCGTTTTTCCGAGATCAGTCGACAAAAAATCTTCAATATCTTGGGTAATAGTCGTCAAACCAAGATAATATTTTCTGGCTCTTTTAGCAAACCCCCACAAAAATTCCGCTGATGCCTGACTTTTCATTAAATACCAAGCCTCGTCAACTATAAGAATCCGTTTTTTAGTTTCTTTTTTAATAGTGTTCCAGACAAAATCAACAATAATAAAGATGGCTAGGCTACGCATCTGATCCTCAAGATTTTTGAAGGAAAAAACCGTGAAGTGATTGTCAAGTTTAATGTTGCTTCTTTGGTTGAAAATCGTTCCAAAACTTCCTTTAACAAACTTTTCCAGCCTCAAAGCCAAGTTCTGCGACCGCTCACTTTCCATTCCAATTAGAACCTTGTAAAGATCCTCAAGAATTGGTGGTTCATTTTTATGCGTGGCTGGATCGTAGGTAATTCCCTTTTGTCGATACGTTAATTCAAGCGCGTTATTTAAAATGGCCTCTTCCTCGGCCGTCGTTTCTCCAACCATGATTTTGATAAGTCTCGAAAGCGTAAACCCAATTTTGTATTGCAAGTCGTTCTCTTCCGGGTCACTATTTGTTCCAGAAAGATCAAACGGGTTAATGTGCGTGTCGCTACTAAAAGTAAACGAAACATAATCTCCACCAACCGATTCCGCTAGCGTTCGATATTCTTCTTCAGGGTCGACAATAATGATGTCTGTCCCAAACATAAGAGACCGAAGCGCCTGCAGTTTGACATAGAAACTTTTTCCACCTCCAGACTTCCCTAAAATTACTTCGTTTGCGTTTTCCAGACTGAACCGGTCAAAGATAATAAGAGAATCGTTGTGTTCATTGATGCCGTAAAGAACCCCTTTGTTTGCCGTCAGCTCGCTTGAAGTAAATGGAAAAGTCGTCGCCAGACTGGTTGTGTCCATATTGCGCGTGATGCCAATTTTGTCCATACAAAGCGGCTGCGTCGTCACAAATCCGTCTTCCATTTGTAAGGTGGCTTTTTTTCCAATCAAAAGAAGAGATGCCAGGGTTGACTCAATCTCTTTTCCTTTAGATTCCAAATCCTCAATCGTTTTAGTTGCCACTGTGAGATAAAGGGCAAATTGAAAAAATCGCTCTGCTCCTTTTGCCAACTGCTCCTGAACTGCCAGAGCATCGTCAAGAGCCACCTGAACTGACGGGTCAATTTGCCGTCCCCGTTTAATGTCACTCTCCATGGTTGCTTCCATCTCAGCAATTTTCCTTTTAAGGTCAGACAAAATGTCCTTTGATTCAACCGGATAGACAAACATGGAAATATCCATCGATGAATCATAATTAATAACCGGGGCTAGCCAGTTAGCTGCTACAAATCTCGGGTAGCCAGCCACAAATATGGTTCGGTAATACATTGATCCGATCTTAAGACTGTCGAAATCAACCTCAATTGTTTCTGGAGCAATTATGTCAACAATCGATGCCTGAAGCCCGCTTGTTTTTGATCCAGAAAGATTTGTTGATGCCGCTCCGGCAACATTAGTTACCGGTTGGACCGAAATTGGTAAAACTGGCACCTCCATCGGCCCTTTATTAGTTGTTTTAGCGCCAGCCGACAGTGTTGCTGCTATTTCCGAAACGGGTGTTTTTTTTGAGAAAAATGGAATTTTCATCTTTTTGTTGGAATACTTTCAAAATTTGGCCTAACCTCGTTGCCGCTGTTTAGACCAGCATCGCTGGGCGCAACCATGTCTCGGCCATGGTTGTACACGTCATAAAAGAGCTCAATAAGTTCCGGGTTCGTCATTTGTTTTGCCCGCAACCCTAATCTTCCAAGTTGCCGCAAGATGTGATCTCTCTTTGGCAAAAGAGAAATTCTTGCCCGTTCCACAATCGTCTGTACCGGATAGGGCAGGGAGCTCTTCTTCTTTGACAATAATCCGCCCGTTGATTTTGCAATTCCTAGTTCCAAATAGCTAAAAGGAATGGCAATATAGAATTTCTTATCAAGAACGTTATTTTGTTTAACCGTTTGGACAATAAACTGACGATATTTAATAATTTGTTCTTTAAGAAGTGAGTTTTTTTGCTGTTCCGCTGCCTGATCAAGCTGTTCGACATAGGAAGAAATATCTTTCTGTTGACTCCGAACAACAATTTGGATGGCAAAATTAAGTGAGTTAAGGAGTCCCGCATAGGCATAAATAATAGCCGCTTGCTCCTGTTCTGACAAAAGCCCGAAATTCACCGCCATAACGCGAATGATAAGAACCGCCGACCCGTCCTTAAGAATAACCAGATCATCAGCGATATCTGCTATCTGAAGACTGTCTTGGGTACTTCCCTTAATGGCAATTTTAGTAATGTCTGTCATGGTTGAATTTGCTGTCCCTGGAGCGCACTATTAGCCTTGATTGTTAGAGGTGCTAACACCTGGCCGCTTAAAGTCACTTCCAACGTATCAAAATTGAAACCGTTTTTTTCAAGTTCGAGAATATATGTCCCGTCCTGCATTGGGGTACTTACAATAAACTGGCCTATTTTGTTTGTCTTAAAAGCCCGGATCGAGTTTCCTGACTGGTCTTTAATAACTAGAATCACGTTTTCGAGTGGTTTATCGGCTGTATCAGTGACCATACCGTTAATAACATTAGGAAGATCCGTTAGCCTAATCGCCGCCGGCTGCTGCGGTGAGGTCTTAGGAACAATTCTGACTTTGGTTGGTGATTTGATCGGTTCCTTATATTCGGGAACTGCCACCGCCAAAACCCTGGTGTCAGAGACCTGTTTTCGTAGTTGTGACAACTTTTCTGCCGCCTGCCCTCGTCTTTCCAAAAGATCAGTTAATTTTTTTGCCATCGCTTCTTGACTTTCACCGTTATTATTAGCACTGATTTTGTTTTTTATTTCATCAATTTGAATCATCAGTTCCTTTACCTGGTTTGCAAGCTCAGAAATTTGTCTCTCACCATCGTTAAGAATCCGAGTCGTATTTTGGTCGTTTGTTGTCTGCTTTTGTTGCCGCAAAATCACCAGTTGGTCAACCGTAAATGGTGTTGGTTGCCCCGACTCTTCTACTTTTGGCGGTAACACCGCCACCGCTTCCTCCGTGGATTTAACTGCAGGTGTAGGCGGGGGTAGGGGAGTTGGTGTAGAAGTTGCCTCCTGTCGCTGTTTAATAAGTTCATCTACCGATAAAATTCTGCTTTTCTCCGTCGGCGTTTTGGCGGGTTTTTCAATCAATGCAGTAACGGACTGATCAGTTGTTTTTTTTGGTTCTGCCGTCGCCGTTTCTGGCTTCTTTTCTAAAGAAAAAGGCCAACTTGCCGTTTGAGTAGCGGCCGATTGTTGAAGAGTCACTGCCGGTTGTGACCTAGTAACCTCGGTTGACGCTAACGGGGTATATCCCGGCATGAAATCAGCTTCACTAACTGTCCGTGCTGCAAAATCTTTTTTCCAAACATAATACGTTGGTCGATAAATTGCCCGGAAAAAATTAATAATCCAAATGTCTAAGGGTCGTTCCGAGATTGGTAAGAAGGCAAGCGCCACGCCAAACAGAGCAAAGAAAACAGCCAAAGGCCACTTAATGATTGGATAAATTCCAGAAGCATAGAAAATATATGCACAAATTGCTCCAAAAGCTAATTCTCCAAACTGTTTGACCGTCATGTCACCAATCAGTTTGAATTTAAATCCGGTTATGTCTTGTGGAACAGCGTGCTCTTCTCCCATGGGCAGATTACTTTTATAACAAACAAAATAACGATCCAGTCCATCGTAACAACCCCTATATGAAAAACAAGAGGATTAGCTTTTCACAGAGCCGAGGTCTCAATTTTAATGAATGAAGAAAATCGCCACCGCTCCAATTGTCATGACAACCAGTGTTCCAACGGTTAAAACATTGGTCACCCAGCCATTCGCATACCTACCCATAATTTTCTTATCATTGGCAATTAAAAGAAGTAAAACAATCATAATTGGCGACACCAAACCGTTCAAAACCGCTGAATAAAACAAATATTTAATCGGCGAAATTCCCAAAAGATTCATTCCAAATCCCAGAACCATTGAGAGGGCAATGACCACATAAAATCCTCGTGCCTGTTTGAATGTCTTATTTAATCCTTCATGAAATCCAAATGTTTCAGCGAGAGCATATCCAGCTGACCCGGCCAAAACCGGAATTGCCAGCATTCCTGTGCCAATGATCCCAACCGCAAACAACAAAAAAGCGGCGTCTCCTGCCAATGGGCGAAGTGCTTGGGCTGCTTCTGCCGCTGTACCAATGTTTCGGATTCAGGCTGAAAAAAGCGTTCCGGCCACCGTGGCAATAATAAAAAACATCACCACATTTGAAAAAAACATTCCTACAACGGTGTCTTCTTTTTCCACTCGCAAGCTGAACCGGCTGACCGATTTCTTTTCTGATTTTTCCATTTGCGCTTCATCGCTTGTCTGCCAGAAAAACAAGTAAGGTGAGATTGTCGTTCCAAAGATTGCCAAAATAGTCAAAAGATAATCTTTATTAAAAGTAATGTTAGGAATAACCGTGTTTCTCAAAACTTCACCAAAATTTTGTTTAACAAGGAAAAAAGTGATGACATAAGCAAATAGGGCAATGGTGAGCCACTTAAACACAATCACAATCCGGTCATATTTCATTCGAATAATGAGAAATATCATGAGAAGTGACAGCCCTAGTCCAATGAGGATCTCTGGCAGAGGAAGCAGAAGCCGCACTACGGCAATCATACCGGCAATATCAGCCCCAATGTTGAAGGTGTTGGCCGCAAACAGAATAAGGCTAATAATCAGGGCCACCGGTTTAGGAAAGTGTTCTTTGGTGATTTCTGCCAGCCCCTTTTTGGTTACCAGTCCAATCCTCCCGCAGGTTTCCTGCACTGCCGTCATTAAAGGAAATGAAAAAATCGCCGTCCACAACAATCCATACCCAAACTGAGCTCCGGCCAGAGAGTAGGTTGCGATTCCTGACGGATCATCATCCGCTGCTCCGGTAATAATTCCCGGCCCCAGCTTCGCCAAAAACTTTTTAATTTTATTCATCTCGATCTAAATATTATCACTTATAATCCGTTGCCCCTTGCCAGTCTCGGTCAAAAATCGTCAAAAAACGCTGAACGATTTCTGGCTGAGACACAATTATTCCGACCTCTCGATTTTGGTCAAAGCTATTTTGCGTGAGATTAACCGAGCCCACATACGCCCTTTTCCCGTCAACCAAAATCAGTTTTGCATGCAAATATGGACTTTTAAGTTCCCTGACCCACCCCCCGGACCGCCCGATTTGTTCCGCCCCGTCTCGATCAGCCAGAATTTGTTCCGGCGAGGGGACAAGTACTCGGATAGACATAACTTGCGCCTTATTTTTAAGAACATTAATTATCTCCTCATCATCCAAAATCTCCATCACAATTTCGATATGACTTTCTGCTTGTTGCAGAAGTGACACCAGTTTCCCCCTCGAATTAATTGGGCTAACAACCAAATTTGGCTCTGTTGCCAAAAAAGACACATTACGCCAATCAGCCCAAAAAATGTTCTGTAACTCTTTGACCTCTCCGGGATTTTGGGTGCAAATTGAGAACTCGCGATTTTTTGTAAAAGCACTCGTCGAAAGATTTGCGTTAAGAATACAGGTTTCTTGATTATCAAAAATAATAGCCTTCTCGTGGGTAAATCTAAATGCTTTTCGACTCCAGTGCGCCTCAACTCCTCCCGATTCAAGCGTTTTTTTTGATTTCTGGTTCAGATTGTTCCCTCCGAACGGCTTTTCCTCAAGGATTACTTTTACATCTACCCCCCGCCTGTCAGCCGCCACCAGCCCAGCAATAATTTGCGGATCGGAAATAATATAAACCTCAACCAAAATTTGCTCAGTCGCTGCCTGAATTCGACTTAAAACTGGTGCAAGACCATCGTCCGGTTCCACAAACGCGCTCAGTTGCGCTTGTGATCCAAGAATCTCCGATTTTTGGTAGTTATTCTCGTGTGGGCTGGCAAAAATCGCCCCCAAAATCGTCAGTATTCCAAAAAACAAAAGGTAAAGGCTAATCTTCCAAGAACGAGTCACTCCTAAATTCTAACTGAAACTACTGATTTGCAGAGGTTGTCGCCGTCGAGGCTGGTTTTGTAATTACAGGAAGGGAATAGTCCTTAACATGACTAACCTCAATTACTGTGTTCGCCTGTCTATCCCATACCCCCTTAACCCGAATAATGTGTCCAACTTTAATATCGGTCAGCGCAATTGCTGTTTCTTTTCGGGAAACAAGCCTTGCGGCAGGGGAAACCGTCACCGTCTGAGCACCCCTCGCCACCGAATCAATAACTAGTGTGCTCTCGCTAATTGTTCTCACTTTTCCGATAAAAACCGCCAATCTTTTCTGAATGGATTCATTCCGAATCAGTTTGGCGTCAATTGCTGTCTGAGCTTCGTCAGACCATTTTCCGACAATGGCCAAGTTATCATTGATTTGGAATTCCGAAAGGTTTCCTTTGCCGCCAAACCGTCTTCGTAAAATCGTTGTCTCACTTACATTAACCGTGAAAGTCTTGCCCTCTTTATTAACCGTCAAAGTTGCTGGCGCTGTATTGCCACTTTTGGCAGTCAAAACCGCTTTTGAGAAAAACGCCCTCATTCCAAGCCTTCGAAGAGCCAATTTATCTTGCTTAATTTCCTGCCTAATTTCCCTTC
>CAYPLU010000012.1:15812-21748 GCA_964411775.1 uncultured Gammaproteobacteria bacterium
GAATTTCACCCGGTTTAGTGGCTGTTGTCTCTAAAGCAGCCACCGGGGAAAAACCCCCCAGGACTAACCCAACGATACCTAAAACAACCCCAGTTCTTATCACAGCTCCTTTAATCATAACTTATCAGTCAATTATATCTCTACAATGCAAACTTGCAAATTGTGGAGATAATGACCGAAGGGAATATATCTCTACAATGCAAACTTGCAAATCATCATTCTTAGTCTCGTGGCTTTACTGCCCGTAACTATATTACCGGAAGTGCTCCTTAGAAATTAGCCAAAGGCTCGTACCAAAAGCCAAAACATTATCCCCGCAATTCCCCAGAAAGGAACTGACAAAAGACTTGTATGTCCCGAAATTGGAAAGCGGTGATAAGTCCAAAGCCTTTGTCCCACAACCTGAAGGTAACAAAAGCCGAAAATCCACTCAAGAACCGTTCCTACAACCGCAAACACCAGAAAAACCGTCAGTAGTTGAAATCCGGTCATTAGTACGATGGCAAGAGAGGCAAGAAGAGGAAAGGACAACAGTCCTAAAAACCTCGCCATTGAAAAACGATAGGTTTTATAAACCTTTTTAGTTATCCTCCTATGCAAATAAAAAACTAGCGCTTCGAAAAGAGCCCCTCCCGCAACCGCAAAAAAATAAATCAAAAATAATTGCTCTTGCCGCATGGTTACTTTTTCTTTTTCTTGTGAGTCGGATGTGAACAGCCTTTTCCGTTGCAAAAAGACATAAGCCCAACTTTCCTAAGTGCTCCACAGCACATACACTCGCAATGTTTTCCGTGTCCTGTTGTCATATTTTCACCTCCCCACCGAATTGTTTGTTATATTCACTTGCTGTCATCCACTTTGCCGGTGGCACATTTTTATAATTTCCATTCACCCTTTCTTTTACCTCGCCACCTTCATCCACCAGGTAATAGGCCATGCCATGAAGATGCTCCTCGATCTCATAATCGGTCGGAGAGTGGCCCTCCTTCCAGTTATCCAAAAGCACCAGGGTTTCCCGATTTACATTCGACCAACTATGCCCCCATTCTGGCATGATAATGACTTCATCTCCCGCTACCGCTCGGACCAAAAAAACTTCCTCGATTATTTCCGGAACAACGATCCCATTTTCAACGTGTTTCTTCTGCAAAACTAACACCCCGATACCAGAGACAACCCGATAAGTTTCCGGTTTAACAACACCATGATAGTGTCCGAAAGTTTTTGGAAACTCAGTACCAAGGCGGCCCGCATAAATTTCCGTTCGGTTAGCCCACCTTGGGTCTCCAAGATCAGTATAAACTTGATACACCGGGCTAATCCCTTGACAATTCGGGTCAAGAAGCGTTGGTTTAATGCCTTCAAAGTCACGAATACTCAAGACTCTCACAATTAAGTATATCCACGCCACAAACAAAATTGCAAAACAACCTTGAATTTCGGCTACTATTTTGGTTAGAATACCCCGGTGTTAAGGAAAAATACCTCTCTGATAATTATTGTCGTTACCATACTAATCGCCATTAGTTTCTTTCTCTTGTCCAATGGAAAGTTTCTTCCCCAGGATCAAAAACAAAACGACGACCGTCTTACAAATTTTGACAGTAAAGCTATTTCTCCCAAAAAACAACCGAATGAGTATAATAGCAACAAAACAGCAAATTCCATGACTGATTTTGACAAAACCAAATCTTTCACCGCGACAATAAAAACTAGCGCCGGAGACATTATCCTGAGCTTAAACGCTGACGCTACCCCCATTACTGTCAAAAATTTTGTCACCTTGGCTGGGAAAAAATTCTACGACAATACCATCTTTCACCGGGTGATCAAAGGCTTCATGATCCAGGGCGGTGACCCAACCGGCACAGGCACCGGTGGTCCTGGCTACACTTTTGCTGACGAACCGTTTGCTGGGGAATATACTCGCGGCACTGTTGCTATGGCTAATGCCGGCCCCGACACTAACGGTAGCCAGTTTTTCATCATGCACGCCGACACCAATCTCCCCAAAAACTATGTTATCTTTGGCAAGGTTACTTCTGGAATGGATACCGTCGACAAAATCGCTACCGCTCCCACCGGCTCAGGCGATCGCCCGGTTGATCCCGTAAAAATTCTCTCCATCGAAATTGCCGTCAAATAGTTTATTTCTGCTAATGACAAAATCAGAAGAATTTTTTCAAAGAATGTTGCAACTTAACCAGGGCCAGTTTGCCGCTTTTGAAGAAATCCACAAAAAATATCAAATAGATCCGGAAGCAAACCAAAAAGAGTTTAACCAAATTGGCGCCGACACAATGGATATTATTCGTGACTGGGAAAACCGCTTGTGTGGTAAATCAGAAAACACCCACTATGGGAAATTTTCTTCCGGTCTGGCGGACAAATTTTGGAGTCTAGTAAGAGCCAGATACCCCAAAGTCGACTTTGTCGGCTACCTTAAGCCGTAGGGGAAAAAAATCTTTAAATTCTCTAGACTCTGCCTATCAGTCCTTGATAGAACGGTAGCCGATATAAATTAATCACAAAAAAACTCGTCAGCACCGTTAATTTCCCCAGAATCATTAATATCCCCAGTCCAATCAGCATCATTCCCGCAATTAAATTAAGAAGTGATGCCGCCCGACCAATTTGGTGTAGAAGTCTATACGAGCTCCCCAGAGTTAGTCCCAAAACTAGAAACGGCAGCGTAATTCCTAGGGAATAAGCCACCAATAAGATTATAGACGCGAAATAATCCGGGCTGGTTGCCGCCAAAGTGAGAACTGCTCCTAAAATTGGCCCGACGCAAGGTGTCCAGGCCAGTGCAAAACTGATCCCAAAGGTAAACGGCCCCAAAAACCGAATTTTTCGAACCCCCGTTGGTGGTAGCCAGGAAAATTCCCGTTGTGTAATTTTGATCCGATCACCGCCCAAAATCAAAACTCCGAACAGAAAAATCAACGCCCCGCCTAGTTGCAACATCTGTTGTCGGTAAGAAACTAACGTTCTTGCCAGAGTAGTTGCTCCAAATCCGAGTGCCACAAACACAAACGTAAAACCAATAATGAAAAAAAGGCTATTAACCAAAACCCGCAAAAAATACTTTTCGAAAGGTTGTTTTTTGGTGAGTTCGGAAACGGACACTCCGGAAATAAAACTTACATATACCGGCAAAAGGGGAATAACACACGGCGCCAAAAACGACAGCATCCCGGCCCCAAACGCCACAACCACGTTCACTTCATTCATGCCCCCAAGTATAATAAGAAGATGAACTTAGTCCAAGCCCTCATTCTTGCTGTTGTTGAAGGTCTTTCTGAATTTCTCCCGATCTCCTCCACCGGTCATTTGATTCTTATTTCCCGCCTTCTCTCTATTCCTCAAACCGAATTCGTCAAAAGTTTTGAAATCATCATTCAGTTCGGCGCCATTCTTGCTGTCGTTGTTCTCTATTGGAAAAAATTTCTGACTGACACAAAAAGCTTGTCCCGAATTTTGATTGCCTTTGTTCCCACCATGGCCGTTGGTCTCATCCTGTACAAATTCATCAAATCCTTTTTGCTTGGCAATACTTTTATTGTTTCCTTATCCCTAATTATTGGCGGTCTTTTGATTATTGCTCTGGAGAGATACTACAAAGTAGAGAAGTCTCATTTAAAAGCGATTGCCGATGTCCCTCCGACGAAGTCGGCCATCATTGGTCTTGGCCAATCTCTTGCGGTTGTCCCGGGAGTTTCTCGATCTGCTTCTACAATTCTTACTGGACTTTTCCTAGGATTAGATCGAAAAACAGCGGCTGAATTTTCCTTCCTTTTAGCCGTTCCTACTATGGCAGCGGCCTCCCTTCTTGACCTGGCCAAATCTAGTTGGAGCTTTTCCACGAGTGAGTGGGGGATTTTGGGCATTGGGTTTGCCGGTGCTTTTCTGACGGCGCTAATTGCTGTTAAGTGGTTTTTAGCTTACGTTCAAAAACATTCTTTTGTTCCTTTTGCTGTCTATCGGATTGTGGTGGGCCTTCTCTTTCTCGCGCTTATTCGCTCGTGATGGGAAGCTTTTCTCGTGACGGTAGTTGACCTATCTCTTCGCAAGACCATTTATAATACGGGCATGAGTACCTCAGTTAAACTTGAAAACGGCGTCATGGTGGAAGAAGCTTTTCTTGCCGGAAGTGATAATAAAAAAATTCCCTCCCGTCCAGTAAAAAATGTTTATGAAATTGCGGATGGGTTTACCCTGGCACTAGGCCTACGGGGAAAAAGGACCGATATTACCATTCGTGACCTTCGTCAACGGCCTGGAGATGTTAAGCCTCATCGAGCGACAGTAAGACAACTAAATGGGGAAATCGTTGATGTCTATTCGGGAGAAACAAAATCATTCCTCACCGAAGGAATCGTTGTTGCTCACAAGTAACTGAAATTCTATTGCGTCTTCTCAACTTACCTTAATACCCCAATTCCTCATTTACAAACACGATGTAGATTCTGTCTGGAACCACCTCTTTATTTACGATTAACAATTTACTGACATTTGTTTTGAAATTTGGCATTCCGTAGGCCATCTTTCCGCGCTCATTCTCTTGTGGAACAATATATTCCTGAATTCTTTTCATCGCTTCACTAAGATTTTTGACAATCTTTTTAGTCGACACCACCCAGATAACGTGAGCCGCCCCATAAGCATATGCCGGCAATTGGCTACCCGTGTTTGAAGCAATGACCACCTGTCCATCTTCCGTCACCGCATGAACGCTTCCCACCGCCCATTCCGGGGCAGAACCAATCTTTTGCATTTTCAGACTATCAGTTTTTCGGTCTAATTGGTTAAGCCGATCGCGAACCGAGTTAAATTTCCCTGAATCATTAATTTCGGCATCGATTCCCGTCTGTGAAAGAGTAACCGATGTCATAGTAAAAACTTCAGCTCCTTGCGGAATAAGAGACAGCACTTTCGCTTTGGCTTCGTCTTTTGTTTCAACAAGGTCAGCGGTAATGTTTCCTTTTGCCAAGGTAGCAATGACTAAGTTAACGGTTTCTTTTGGAGCGAGTTTTGAAAAATCCATACTATGTTAAAATAACTATATAAAATGTAGTACTTCAAAAATTATAGTACAATTAAAAACACACCATGTCAAGAAACACCTCCAGTCATCATTCAAAATCAGTCGATAAAACAATGAAACTTTTTGCCGACTCTTGGACTCTCTGCGCGGTTATGCGCCTTGAAGAAGGTGAACAAAGATTTTGTGGTTTGCAACGAGCCATGGGAGGTGTAAATCCGGTCACCCTGACCAATCGCCTTCGAAAATTGGAAGACGAGGGGATTGTCAAAAGAAAAGAAGAAACCTTGGACAAAGTCTCCGTATCCTATCAACTGACTCAAAAAGGCAAAGAACTCCTGCCTGTCATTAAGGCATTGGGAGCCTTTGCGAAGAAGTTTTACCAATAGCCCGGCCAAAGCAAAAAGCCTCACAAAGACCACATCTATTCGCCGAAAATTTTGCTCCCGAGTCAAGCTCGGCCCCTATTTTTTCGAACCCACATTCTCCCTCGCCGTCAGTAATTGTTCCATTTGAGAGTTGTGCTTCTAATATGACCCTTCTGCCCCCAATGTCAGACAGATAGAGCTGTCTCTTTTTTGTTCTCCCACGTCGAAATTCTCGGTGTGAGTTAACTAGAACTCCGGCAGGACAAAATTCTCCCTTGGCCATTAAAAAATCCTAGCATGCTAGAACCAATCCTGTATCATTAGTCAGGATGAAAAAAGTTTTTCTCCTCCTCATCTCAATTATTCTAACTGAATCTGCAGGAATCGTTGGCTCACTTTTTACTTTTAAAGAAATCCCTACCTGGTACGCGTTATTAACTAAACCTTCCTTTTCTCCACCAAACTGGATCTTTGGTCCCGTCTGGACGACTCTTTATTGCTTAATGGGAATCTCTGCTTTTCTC
>CAYPLU010000013.1:0-4023 GCA_964411775.1 uncultured Gammaproteobacteria bacterium
TTATGAAGAGATTGTTTCGACGGCGTTTGAGTGGCAAAGGAGCGGAAAAATTCGAGAGATGGCCAGAGCTCGTGATGAAGCGTTACGGATTCCATTTAAAGAAAAAACCCTGGAAGCCGGCGGAGCGGAGAAGGGAATTTATGAGGCGTTTGTGGAAATGATGAGGACGCTGGAAAAAAAAGCGGCTACTGCCGGTAATTATGAAGAGGCTGTTTTGTGGCGAGATGCGATTTACAAATTGGAGAATAAACTCGATATTTACGAGATGATTCATGCAATTGACCTCGTCAGAATTAAAATCCCTTATCCGGAAGTAGAGGCGATGCTTGATAAGTACACCGCTAAATATAAGGCGATCCGGGGTGGACAGCCGGAGCAGAGGGGGTAAAACAATGAAAGTGTTGCATGTTGCCGCGGAGTGTGTGCCCTTGGTTAAGGTGGGGGGGTTAGGCGACGTTGTCGGGGCTTTACCAAAGATTCTGTTGGGTCTTGGAGTCGATGTTTCCCTCGCCATTCCTTTCTACAAGATGATTGATAGAACGAAGCTTAATTTTCTGCCAAAAACGGAGCTAGTTAAGCTGGTATTTGATCACGAATCTTTTGAAGTTATCGTTTGGCAGACAACGTTACCGGGGGCAATGGTGGCAGTGTTTTTGTTTGAAACCGGCAGGTTTCTTACCCAGGGTCCCTACGACTCGGTGGGGGCAGTTGATGGCGGTGGGCATGAGGATATCCGATTCAGTTTTTTTTGTGCGGCAGTAGCCACGTGGCTAAAAGACAAAGCTTTTGACGTGATTCATTGTCACGATAAACATACATCTTTGCTTTGCAAAGAAGTAAAAAGTAAAAAGTTAAGAGTTAAAAGTGTTTTGACTATTCATAATTTGGGGAATAAGGGTTCGGACGAAACCGGTCTTCCGGTGGGAATTGAGTTTGCCGACGAGATTACGACCGTGAGTCCCCAGTATGCGCAAGAGATCCAAACGCCGGAGTTTGGTTACGGTCTTGAGGGGGCTTTAAGGCAAAAGGCAAGGCAGGGTAAACTGGTCGGGATCCTTAATGGTTTGGATGAAGATTTTTGGAATCCAATTAAGGATGGCCAATTCTCACTTAACCTGAAATTGGGTGATGGAGAGATTGAGAAGTTTAAGACAGTTAATAAGGATAATGTTTTTGAAAAATTGGGTTTGGGTCGGGATATGAGTGAGCCACTGTTTGTTTTTATTGGCCGATTAACCCTGCAGAAAGGGAGCGATATTTTGGTTTCTGCCTGGCAGGAATATGCCAAAACGCAAAAGGGGAAATTGGTGGTTTTGGGAGTGGGGGAAGAAGAATATGTAAATGGTCTGCGGCGGCTGGAAAGCCAGGAAAATGACGGCAAGACAGAGAAAAAAGTTGTTTTTTGGGAAAAGTTTGACGAACAACTGGCTCACGAACTCTATGCGGGGGCTGATTTTTTCTTGATGCCTTCCAGATTTGAGCCTTGTGGACTTACCCAAATGATTGCTATGCGATATGGTGCGATACCAACTGTTCGGGATGTTGGTGGTTTGCATGATTCTGTATCAGATGCGCAAACCGGGCTCGTTTTTGCAAAGTCAGAGACGGAAGATCTTTTGCTGGCAATGAATCGGGCTATTGGTCTTTACCAGACAGAGGAATTTGAAAATTTTCGGAAAAGAATTGTCAAACTTGATTGGGCGTGGGAAAAGAGTGCTAAAGAATATCTTAGCCTCTACTCCAACCTGTATTCTTCTTAATATTATGGGATAATCCCTGGGTGGCTCGGTCTGAAAAATCCTTTAATTGGCTTTATGCTGAAAGTTTGGCGAGGAATTGCCAAAGAATTTCTGTACGTGAGAACGGAGGTTCTGAGGTTCCGGTTGGGGAAAGATTAAAAAACAGACATAAGCGAGAACCTTTTTCTCCGGATACCAGAGATTGGACAGGTAAGTCTGGATTTGAGGTAGTGCCAGAGTTTCTCAAACCAGGCCTTAGCCTTCGCGAGGTGTTAAGAGGTTCGGTAGATTTCGAGGTGCGACCTAAGGGTCGAGAAGCTGACGGCTACCAACCCCTTCTTGATAGGGCGAGCCAAGCCTTACGGCCACAATTAAAAGAGATCGTTCGAGAGACAAGGGGCTATCGCAAGCAGCTAGGACGTGAGCTTAAGGCAATGGGTCTTAAGGATGGAGAGAATCTTGATGATAAAACCTTTTTTAAACTTCTAGCCACCGGAGACGTTCTAAATTATTGCGAGGACTTTAGGCTAAAAAAGCCGGAAGACTATTTGAAGATCTTGTCAATTTCTCAGTCGGTGAGATTGACGGCAGTTGAGATTATTAACTCTTGGGCCCAGCGGGGCTTAATTTCTCCAAATGAGCTGGCAAGTTTGGGGATGACAAAGGAGGAATTGGCAGTGGTGACGAATTTTGAGCTTCAGGTTGGACCTTATTTAAATGCCATCTTTAATAAGTCGATTTATCAACAAGCCGTTCTTGGAAAAAGATCTCCGGGTAAAGATGGGGAAAGGATTTTTAATGAGGAAGTTAATCTCGGCAAGATTTTTGTTCAAACCTGGTCTGAAACCCGGGACGGAAAAACTGAATTTTATAGGCCAAGTGACTATATTAGCCCTGAGTGGCTCCAAGCGGCTCGCCAAATTAAACTTTTTGCTGCACAAGCAAAAGAAAAAATCCCGCCAGAGATTTGGCAGAAAAATTGGGGGCAGGGATTTGACAAGTATTTTGATCAATTAGACGTGGTGATGAGATCGACAACATTGGACAGAGAAAAGATTGATCGGGAATATGACAAGCTTTTAAAAATTGCCCGTGAATATGGGCCTGATTATCAAGATAAACATCCGTTTGATAAACCGTTTTTGCGGTTTGTTGTTCTCCCGCCGACGGTTGAGAATAACGGGACACTAGCTCAAGATTACTATTTTCGATCAACCTGGTACAGCGACAAAGATGTTGCCTTGGGGGTGAAGTATGACAAAATGCGCGAACTTGTTCAGCAGAAAATTAAGCAGGTTATTGCGACTAGGCCAGAATTGATTGCGTCTAGCCGGGATAAATTGGCTAGCCAGTTTAGACCAGCAACTCTCTTGAGTGTCAGTGGGGGAATAAGTGAATCGAGAATGTCAGGGGCAAGAGGATGGCCCGGATGGCTGGAACTTTATCCGGAGATGATTGATTGGCGAACCGTTCACTATCGGTGGCCGCTTCTTGCTAGGATGGGGTTAGTTGAAAAAGGGAATCGGCAACAGTTAGCCGCTTTGAAAGAAAGCGTCAGGTTGTATTTTGCAATTCACGAAGCGGTACATGGGCTGATTCCGGAGAATAAACGGCCAATTCTAGAGGAATTAAAAGCTGATTTGTATGGTTTAGCAGTTTTAATTCAATCTTTAGGCGGGATCGATGAGATTCCAACAAGGGAAGTGTTTTCCTTGGTTTTAGCAATTGTTTCTGAGGACTGGTATAACATAGGGTCCTCATCGGAGGAGCTAAATTCCCTAGGATCACTTTATTTGGTTCCGGCAATTCTTCGAATGAACAGATTGATGCGATCTCGATCTGAAGGTAGGCCGCTACTGAGAATCAGAAATGACGGAACTATAAAATTAGGTGATCAAGAAAAAATCCTATTAGAGCTGGCCGGATGGGGAAAAAAGATTATGAACGAAAACTTTTTATGGGCTCACGTTAAGGCGATCAAGCCGAGCGACAGGCAGCTCTTGAAACGGACAAAGGTAATTCTTAGCCGGAATCACTTGTTGCGGGGGTTCGTTTCTGAGACTTTGCCGGAGCTTTTTAAAGAGATTGATGGCACGAAAGTGATATCATGATCTTAATGGATTTTTCTTGGATGTTATTTGTAATTGGTCTAGTTATAGCAGGAAGTGAGCTTTTCTCGCTCGTTTCGGTGAAACTTGATCTAGTAAGCTTGGGATTTGTTCTAGTTGCTGGGGGATTGGGGGGGATTTTTTCCGGAAATTTTTTCTTCGGCCAACATCACCTC
>CAYPLU010000013.1:4033-21168 GCA_964411775.1 uncultured Gammaproteobacteria bacterium
TTAGGCCTTGGAACAGGATATTTATTACTTCTTCGAAAAAGTGTTCACTTTTGGATTAAGAATTTGGACTTTTGACTGAGTTTCCTGTATAATCCCATTACCAGTTCGGAACCCCAAGTCTAGCTCTATTCCTGGAATTCCAGAGATGAGTCCAAAACGAAAGGCAACCCTGGAATCCAAAGCGGATGGAGGTGAATTTTCCAAAATGCAAGATCAACAACTAACATGCCGAGATTGTGGCAACCCATTTACGTGGACTGCTTCAGAACAGGAGTTTTATGCCCAAAAAGGCTTTACTAACTCTCCCGTTCGATGTCCCGCCTGTCGAGCTGCTAAGAAAGCCCAAATGAACGGTGGCGGAGGCCGCGGTCAGGGAGGTTATCAAAGTGGTGGACAGAGACAGATGTACAAGGCGACCTGCAGTAACTGTGGTCAACAGTGCGATGTTCCTTTCATGCCAAAGCTTGATGAGAATGGCAAACCAATGAGACCAGTTTATTGCAATAACTGCTACCGCAATATGCGGGGCAATGCTTAAGAAATTAGTCTTAGGTAGAAGAAGAAAACCCCGCGAAAGCGGGGTTTTTCATTGGCGAATTTCCCCACTCGGACTGCCGACGCGAACCGGAGGGGTTGTTTTGGCATTCGGGAGATTTTTTCCACCTGATGGAGAAGCTGGCGTGATTGCTTCTGCCTCAGGACTGGGGTTTAAGCCGGCGGCGGGACTAGCCGGAATACTGCCAAGTTCCGTAATTTCAGCATTAACTCTTTGGCAATCTGGCGTTTGTTTATCTTGGGAGCAGACCAGAGAAGCTGCCAGCTGCAGTTGAGCTAGGGCCTGGTCGTTTATTTTCAATTGCTTGAGTGACTGGGCTAAATTGTAATGGGCGTTGGCATAGTCTGGTTTCAAGTTAACAGCAGCGGCAAAAACTTGGGCGGCTGCCTGGTAGTTACCGAGAGCGTAATAGATTCCTCCCAAGTCGAGCCGCAGACGTGGGTTGACCGGATCAAGGGTAATGGCCTGATTTTGAGTCACGATTGCCCACTGATCTGACCCTTGGGCAAAGTTGATGAGATTTCGATAGATAAGTGAGAGATTTTCCCAGTTTCCGGCTCGTTGGGGCTGAAGACTTACCGCATTTCGCGCTTCACGGATGGACTGCTGGACTAGTTGGACGACGGTTTCACGCTGCTGATCATTCAAGTTTGGTTGACCAGCCAAACTGTCGGCCAAGGCTAAGTTTGTTTGGGCAAAGGTCACTCGGTAATTGTCACTCCAGGGGTTAAGGGCAATAGCTCTAACCTGGTGATTGTAAGTATCAGTGCCTTTGTTTTTCCTGGCTGAGTCAAAAGACAACCCCATATGGTAGTCGGCAAAGGCCAGGCGGCCAAGGAAATATCCGGCGAGAATAATGCCGGCTAACGAGGTGATCAATATCCCAAGTCGGATTTCCCCAGCGTTTCTTGGGTCGGTTGTTTGACTAACGATATCAACTTCGGAAACCTTGTAGAAGGCCATCAGAAGGCCAAGAAATATAAAGACGGCAAAGATGGTGGTGGTGGCTGCCGGTACAAAAGCGGCGGTGATGAAGGCGACCGAGGCGGCAGCCAAGAGACCTTTTTCAAGGGAAGTGGTACCGCGGGAATTGAACCTTGTCCGGACCAGTCGGGCAAATTTGACTACTAAGAAGACGAGACTGGCTAGCCCGCCGATGCCTAGAGTTGTTAAAATGTAAAAATAGAAATTCGAAGAAGTGGAGAATCGTAAATTCCAAAAATTAGTAACATTTATGGTCGTTGGCTTGAAAATTGAGTAGGCATCGACATAATTACTTGGACCAGTTCCCAGGAAGGCGGTTCGGATGGAGTCACCTAAGGTTCCGGTGGCCACTCTCCAGCCAGAGTCAACTGGCATAAGAAACGGCTGGTTTTTAAATAACGTGTAGATGGAAGCTACTAATCCGGCGACAATGGCACCAAGGAGTATTGGGGCTAGGGTTTTATCTCCACGAGTACCTTTGTCTTTGCAATAAAGGTAAAAGCCAATCGCTAAAGGTAAGGTGATTGTAATTAAGACAAGTTGTGAAAGTGGCGATCCGGTCAGGCTGAAGTTTGGCGACAATAAAACGACGTTGGTTGTCAACTTCATTGAGGTGGCGGCTAGGGTATAAATGTTTTGAATGACCGACCAGACACTGATAAT
This sequence comes from uncultured Gammaproteobacteria bacterium, assembly GCA_964411775.1. GTDB lineage: Bacteria > Patescibacteriota > Microgenomatia > JAMCZE01 > JAMCZE01 > CAYPLU01. The sequence continues at coordinate 6,237 of CAYPLU010000013.1, forward strand.
AGTTACTCCAAGGAGGAATGATTTAATTAAAGTGGTGACACTATTCATTTTTGAGACCAAATTCCCAATGAGGAAAAACACAAGTGCCCCTCCCAGGTAGAGAACCGGATCAGAAGTTAAAGACATTACCCGGTTATTACTGAGACTGGCAGAAGTGAAGGCAACTACAATAAGGAGAAGGATGGGGAGGTCAAGTGGAGTTTTGGTGATAGTTAATTTTCGGGTCATAATACTTTTAACGGACCAGGCAGCTAATCCAATGAGAGATCCAATGAGGATTACTCCAAGTTTTGGAATGTCAAACCAGTCGGCCATTACCGGAACGGTTAGCGTAGTAGCTAAGAAGACAAGGGAAATAACCAGATAATAGACAACACTATCCAGGATTTTGGCGGTGTCCTGACGGCTTTCGGCCGTCATGTTGGCAAGGGGATTAATTTCGGTAATTTGATCACTAATGGAACTAATGGCCTCGTTTTTTTTACCAAAGAGAGAATTGAGATTAAGCATAATGTTTTTAATGGATCATTAATTGTTTAACAGATTGAGAATGGTCGTTTTACCAAGCTTTTCCAGATTTTGCTTTGGGACAGCGATCAGATAAATTGGTTCATTGTTGGTATTTTTTTCATTTCCAGCGTTTACTATTGTTAGCACTTGGGAGGCTGATTCGTCAACCGGTGAACCTGGTCTGTTTGAGATTAGGCTGTTGGAACGATACGATAAATTATCGGCGTTGAGTTGATTTTGGTGATTTCCGGCGGTGAAAGCTAAAAGATAACCAAGAAAAAGTCCTATTAATAGGAAGAGAAGATTATGAGCCGAGGTTGATTTGACATAAGATCCAGCGCTGGCGGTCAGATAGTTTTTCAAGTTTTCCAGAGGTTTTTCCTTTGAAAGGGCCTCTGTTTCGAGACGGATTTTAATTTGGGAGTAGGTAAGCCCGGCGTCTTTCCAGCCCTCAATTTTCTCAAGAGTGTCCAATGTTCTTTCGTCGTAGCAACCGGTAATCTGGTGGCCAACCTTTCTTTTTTGAGCCGGGGGAATGATCCCGAGGCTGGAGAGATAGGAGAGATGAATTTTGGGGCTGCCTTTCCCAAAATTAATCCGACGGTTTTTGGCTCTTTCAATAAGTTCTTCAGTGGTGATTAAGTTTTGAATCATTTGTGCTTGAAAAAAGAAATATTTTCTTCTGAAACGAAAAACTATCTGTTTTAGATTAGGATATTTTTAAATGATGTGTCAAGGGGTCAAATTTGTCTGAAAAAATTGACAAAATTCTTATCACTCTAAAACGGTTAGTGATAGGTGGCGAATAGCCCGTCTCCATAAGAAACATACTTTTTAAGCTTATAACTCGCGAAACAGTCACTATTAATGAAATTCATATCGTTGGTTTGCCCTTTTGGACTTATTCAAGGCTCTTAGATCTCGAGTTACCTAGAGGGGTATTTTTACACATGTAAAGTGGGGAAGTGGTCAAACTATGTCAGGTTTTGATGTTGATTTTTAGGAGGAAAGATGTAAAATTTAAATGTCATGACACATTTTGTATTACTTGCTCTTCTCCTTGCCAACGCATAACGCGGGGAGGCTTGTGGTTTACTTACAGCACCCCGCAAGAAAGCGGGGTTTTTTAGTGGTTGGTTTATATATAATAGTACTGGTATAAGAAAGCATGAATAAATACGAACCAAAACAAATCGAGGCGAAGTGGCAGAAAGTATGGGAGGAAAAGGGTGTTTTCAAAGCGGATGACTTTTCCAAGAAACCTAAATATTATGCGTTGACGGAGTTTCCGTACCCTTCCGGCGAGGGCCTTCACACCGGGCATGTGTTCAACTACACGATTCCGGATATTTTTGCCCGGATGAAACGGATGCAAGGGAACAATGTTTTATTTCCCATGGGGTGGGACGCGTTTGGATTGCCGACAGAAAATTATGCCATTAAAACCGGGATCAAACCACAAATTGTCACGAAGAACAACACTGATCGGTTCCGGGCTCAAATGAAGATGCTGGGTTTGTCGTTTGATTGGAGTCGGGAAGTTAATACGACTGACCCGAGTTATTACAAGTGGACGCAATATATTTTCCAGTTGCTTTTCAAGCACGGATTGGCCTACAAAGCAGCGACAAAGGTTGGGTGGTGTCCTCACTGCAAGATTGTTTTGGCTAAAGAGGAAACGGTGAACGGGAAATGTGAACGGTGTGGAACGGAGGCCACAGAAAAAGTCCAGAGCCAGTGGGTTCTGCGAATTACCAAGTACGCTGACAGACTCGATTTTGAGCTTGATGGGGTGGATTACCCGGACTATGTGAAGACTTCGCAGAGGAACTGGATTGGGAGAAAAGAAGGAGCGAACATCAAATTCAAGATTCATGATTCAGGATTTACGATTCAGGAGCTGGAGGTATTTACAACCCGACCAGATACTATTTTTGGAGTGACTTTTATCGCATTGGCTGTCGATCACTCATTTGTGGTTGAATTGGCAAGGAAGAATAAAGAGCTCGAAGACTATATCAATAGTCATCAAAGCGAAACAAAAGACCATAAAAAAGAACAGCCCAAAGAAAAAACTGGCGTTGACACCGGGATTAAAGCGGTCAATCCGATTAATGGTCTAGAGGTGCCGATCTGGGTCAGTGATTACGTCATTTCAGGCACCGGAACAGGTGCAGTAATGGGGGTGCCGGGTCATGACCGACGGGATTTTGAGTTTGCGAAAAAATATAGCTTGCCGATTGTTCGGGTGGTGGTTGGCAAAAATGGAGATGAGTCACCAATTGAAACGGCAGAACAGGTTATTGAAAAAGGAACCGAAGGAATGTTTGTGAACTCAGATTTTCTGAACGGGATGAGTTTTGAGGCCGGATTACAAAAAACCATGGACTATTTTGAAGAAAAGGGGTGGGGAAAGCGCGTAACAACGTATCACTTGCGGGATTGGATTTTCTCTAGGCAGCACTATTGGGGGGATCCTACACCAATGGTCTTTTGCCAAAAATGTGCTCAAAAAGGAATAACTTGGTGGGATACTGACGACGGCAAGAATTTTAGGCCAATGTTTGATCCAAAAGCGCCGACAGGAGTCGATGCTAACCGACGGCCGGTGGAGTTAGCCGGGTGGATGCCGGTTCCGGAAAAGGATTTGCCAGTGATTTTGCCGGAAGTGGAAAAATATCAACCCTCAGACAATGGCGAGTCGCCTTTGGCAAACATTACCTCATGGGTGGAAACTAAGTGTCCAAACTGCGGTGGTCCGGCTAGACGAGAGACGGATACGATGCCAAATTGGGCAGGCTCGTCCTGGTACTATTTGAGATATTGCGATGTGTTTAGTGTTAGTTCACTGGCTGATCCTAAGAAGCTGAAGTATTGGATGCCGGTCGATATTTATTTTGGCGGAGCAGAGCACACAACTCTGCATGTGCTTTACTCACGATTTTGGCATAAGTTTCTCAACGATTTGAAACTGGCTCCTGGGAAAGAACCCTATGCGGCCAGAAGGCAACACGGGATGATTTTGGCTGAGAACGGTTCAAAAATGAGTAAGTCCAAAGGCAATGTGATCAATCCTGATGAGATGGTCGCCAAATATGGGGCGGACGCTCTTCGAACCTATGTTGCCTTTATGGGTCCATATGATCAGACAATGCCTTGGCAGACGGCTGCCGTTGAAGGAGTGAGCCGGTTCCTAATCAGAGTCTTTAAGATATATTTCGATGGGGAAAAGATCAGTTCGGTGGGAAATGACGGTATTCTTCGGAGCAAGCTTAATCGAACAATCCAACGAGTAGCTGGCGGTGTTAGTGAGCTACGACAAAATGTTGGCGTAGCTGCCCTGATGGAGTTTCTTAATGAGTGGGAGAAACAGGGTAAGGTTCTTTCTAGAGATGACGCCGGGGACTATTTGAAATTAATATCGGTATACGCGCCGCACTTGGCGGAGGAGTTATGGCAAAAATTGCAGGGGTATGATGGGTTAGCGACCAAAGAGTTCGCTTCGATCCACCTTTCAGCCTGGCCGAAAATCTCTTCGGAAGAGGATATCGAGGAAGAGATTGCCATAGCGGTCTCAATTAATGGAAAAACACGCGGAATTCTGAGAAGTAGCATTCAAGACGTTCGAGTGCTGGGAGAGAAAGGGATTATTGCAAAGGCCCAAACCATTGATTCGGTCAGAAGTTTTTTGACTGAAAAAACGGTAAAGAACATTGTTTATGTGCCAGGGAGAGTGGTCAACTTTGTGACCGAATAGTTTTCAATCACACCATAATGGAGAGACTATCAGGTGGTAACAAAATCTCCTCGGATTTTTTCTTCACTGCCGTAGAGGGCAAGACGACCAAAGAGGGTTTTATGACAACGTGGCGTCGGATAATCCCGTTAATCATCGCTGGTTTGGGGATAGGGTTAATGATTATCGGCCTATGGGTTAATCATAGCAAATTATCTCAAAATAGGTCAGGGGAACAACTTTCAAGAGAGACGAGCCTAGTTTCGGATCAGGCGTTTTCACGAAGACTTATACTGGTCGATATTGGTGGAGCAGTGGAACGGCCAGGAGTTATTGAAACATACAACGATTCCCGCATTAAGGATGTGCTTATTTCCGCAGGTGGACTATCGGCGAAAGCAGACCGAACATATATATCTAAAAATATCAATTTAGCTCAACGAGCGTTTGATGGGATGAAACTGTACTTTCCCTCGGAAGGAGAAGTTTTACATGCCGATGTTGACGTCGCAAAATCTTATGCGGGAAAAGATACTGATAAGCAAAGCTTGCAGCCCTCGGTTCCAAAAACTCCAATTAATATAAATGTGGCGTCACAATCGGAATTGGAGAGTCTGCCGGGGGTGGGACCAGTAACGGCAAGCAAAATTATTAATGGAAGATCCTATCAAAATACATCAGAACTAATCAATCGGAAGATTATTGGCAAGAGTGTGTTTGAGAAAATAAAAAATATGGTGACGGTAAGATAGCTTCACAATGATACGCTTCAGGATCCCTTTTTATTTTTTGGTAGTATTGGCTTTGGCCATAAGAATCTTTCTTTCGATTACGAGCACAGAAATTGTCCCGGCCGGGACAAAGATTGAGTTTGAAGGAACGGTTGATAAAAGAACGGTTTCTGAAGGCAGGCAAACAGTTAGTGTTTCCGGAAAAACTGTTTGGGTGCCTGTTTATCCACGAGCAAATCTGGGTGACCTAGTACGAATTAATGGGGTCGTCTATTGCCCAAAAGCACAATTCTGCTCGGCTCAAATTATAAAAGCTGATAGTTTTAGTATTATTGAGCCGGCAACAGGTTCAAACCCTAGCTCTGTTTTATTTAGAATTCGCGAAAGACTGGTCTCGGTTTATCGAAATTTACTTCCCAAGAAACAGGCACAACTTATGAGTGGGATTGTCTTTGGCGGAAGTAGTCTTGGCACTGAATTTAAATCAGAACTGGCCGATGTAGGTTTATCTCATGTGGTGGCCGCGTCTGGAATGAATGTCACTTTTTTTGCCGGTCTGGCTTTCTCGGTTTTTACGGTTTTTCGGATGAGAAAAGGTCTGATTGTTGTACTTGGGTGTACTTTGTTATGGTTTTATTGTGGTTTGACAGTCTTTGATGCTTCAGTCGTTTGTTTTTTCTTAATGGTTACTTTAACTCTGATTGCGCGGGCGTTTGGGAGGAATTCGAGCTCGTGGTGGGGATTGGGAGTTGCCGGATATATTATGCTATGGGCTAAACCGGAACTTATTCGTGATTTTGGGTTTCTGCTGAGTTTTGCTTCTATGATAGGCCAAATATCTGTTAGCAGTCTAGACTTTGGATTGCGGATGGCCTGGAAATTCTTAGCTCAAAGTTTTATTCAAAATGCTGCGGCTATTTTGGCTACTTTTCCCATAGTAATTTGGCTGTTTGGACAGTTTTCACTGGTGACCCTTTTCACAAATCTCTTGGTGGTCTGGACAATTGAGCCATTGATGATTTTAGGTCTTGTCGCGGTAATTTTTGGGGTTGTATCACAAAGTCTGGCTCAAGTAGTTATTTTACCTGCGGGGATTGTCTTGAGTTATTTTATTTGGGTAGTAGAGAAGTTTTCGGCACTTCCGTGGAAGGTAGTGAGGATAGAGAATCCGGGATGGCTGTTTTTGATCGGGTATTACCTCTTTTTGGGGGGACTTACAATCTATGTCAAAGGATTTCTTGGATCCAGAGTAAAGTCATTGATATAAATTGGGTAAGTGGTAATTTGCTTGAGTCTGTTCTAAGATGACACTAAAATAGCGGTAGTGCTTTGTGGTATGGATTGAAAGTTGTTAATGGTGATTTACCATAATGGCGAGATTAGGTTTTTGATAAGGGCTAAAAATAATAGCGAAATTATTAGTTTTTCAGGATGATCTTGTGATTGGATTGTTTCTGAGGTCTAAAAATTAGAATGAAGAATATTAAACTAGATCAACAATTAAAAGAAGTGATTGCCAAAGTGGTTGCCGGTTTATATCCGGATCACAAAATTTCTCCGGAAAACATTTCATTGGAACATCCAAATCTGGAGGAATATGGCGATTTTTCCAGTTCGGTGGCTCTAAAACTGGCCAGGGACGTGAAACAAAAGCCGGTGGAAATGGCAAATAAAATAGCTCAAAAACTGGATCAAAGTAGTTTAAAGGATGTCATTTTTGAAAAAGTGACGGTGGCGGAACCAGGATTTGTAAATTTTTTTCTCAGTTCTAAATATCTTCAACAGCAAGTCATAGGGATCCAAACATTGGGGGATGATTATGGAAAGGGAATCGATAAGGGGACGATTGTAGTTGAGTTTGTTAGTCCAAATATCAATAAACCTCTGCATATAGGACACCTTAGAAATGCCGCCTTAGGAATGAGCATTGCCGAACTCTATAAAAAACTTGGCTGGAAGGTTTATAAAGACGAAATTAATAATGATCGTGGTTTACACATTATGAAGAGTGTTTTGGGGTATTTGATCGATGGACAGAAAAATAAAGAGGATAACAAGTTTGATGAACGTAATTGGCGCGAACTACTTGCGTTGTGGGTGGCTAACCCTAACGATTGGAAAGAACCTGCCATGGTCAAACCTGATCAGTTTGTCGGCCATTATTACATGCAAGGAGAACGGTTTTTGAAGGAGATGAAGGAGCCGATGGAAAAAAACCTTTCGGAGATGCTTCAAGCTTGGGAGAAAGAAGAAAAGGAGATTTGGCAACTATGGAAAGTAATGGGTGACTGGGTTCGTGAAGGCTTGAACGAAACATATAAACGAATTGGCGTGTCGCATGATAAGGAATGGTACGAGAGCGAACTTTACAAAGAAGGCCGGGACATCGTCCTAGAGGGTCTTGCTAAGGGTGTTTTTGAGAAGTTGCCTGATGGAGCAATTCAAGCAAATTTAGAGGCTTTCGGAATGGATAATAAAGTTTTGGTGAGACGAGATGGGACTTCAATTTATATGACTTTTGACATTGCTCTTACCAAACATAAGGTTCAGGAGTTTAAGGCTGACAGATATGTCTGGATTGTGGGATCGGATCAAATTGATCACTTCAAGAGACTTTTTGCCATTTTTCAGTTGTTGGGTTTGGGGAAGATTGGGAATTTTTACCACTTAGCCTATGGCATGGTTCGGGTCCCGGGAGGAAAAATGAGCAGCAGAATGGGAAATGTTATTTTGGCTGACGATGTGTTAGAGGAAATGAAAAAAATGGCGCTGAAAATTATGGATGAGAAGAAAATAGAATCTGAGGTGCAGAAGGCGGAGAGAGATAGTATTGCCGAATCTGTCGGCGTGGGGGCAATTAAATACTCCATGCTTAAGGTCAATCCGATGGTTGAGGTGACGTTCGATTTGGAAAAATCAGTTTCGCTCGAGGGGGATTCGGGACCATACATTCAGTATTCCTATGCTCGGGCGAGGTCACTGTTGCGAAAGGCGGCGGAGTTGGAACCCGTCATTGCGAGCGAAGCGAAGCAATCTCACGAGATCGCCACGTCCCATAAAATCGGACTCGCGATGACTAAGGAGGAGGTTGAGATTTTGCGATATCTTTACCGGTTTCCAGAGGTTGTGGAGATGGCGGCGAGGCAGTTTGCACCTAATTTGATTGCTTCGTATCTATTTGAAATAGCCAGGCGGTTCAATGCTTTTTACAACGAAGTGCAAATTATTGGAGGAGATAACGAGGCCTTAGATTTGGCCTTGACCGAGGCGACGAGCATTGTGATTAAAAACGGGCTAACTCTTCTGGGGATTGAGGCGTTGGAGAGGATGTAAGTTTGCCTCGACGACTAACCCATAGTGTGGTATAATTGGGCATGTACCAAGAGAGTCGAGAATTCGGATTTTTTGGAGATTCCCGGAAGGCAACATTTTTGTCTTTGTTGCTTTTAACGTTTCTTTTAGCTTCGTGCGGTGGTTTCAATAATCCTGCCTTAGATAAAACAAAAACGAAAGCCAATTGCGATCCCTCGGCTTGGCATTTGACGCCTGAACAGATGGCTTTATTGCCGCTCTTTGAAGATGGTCCCCAGGTCAAGAGGGATCAGTGGGCGTGCGATGAGATTAAAGGTGTTTTGGTAGTCGCTGACAAAATGGGTGAAGTGGCAAAGTCACAAGGACTGTCGAAAGAAGAAATAGCCCGCCTTGAGGCTCAAATTAAGCGAATTACGAAAGATCAGGGGGAAAGTTCGACTTGGCGTCCGTCTAGGGGGCAATTAGCGATACATTACCCGACTCCAGAAGAAATTGCTCACGAGTGGGGACATGTTTTATCTGGCGTGGTGAGCGATGATGGTGAAGTTTATCTAGAGCTTTCTGAAGGAGCTGCTGAGACTTGGAGACGATTGACTGGTTATCAAAGGTCGGCTAATGTGGAAATAACTTTGGTTCGGGTTTGCGATCAGGGAAGGTTTTCATATTCGGGCGTGGCTAGTCAATTTCGAGAGCTTCAAAAAGAAATACCGACAGTTTTGACTGACATGGCCAGGGCAAACCTGAGAGCGGTTATGGAGAAGGAATTGTCCAGGGATGGACGATATGGACTTAATGATCTTGCTCAGGTTTCTGCATCTAGTTCAGGAAGGACGCCTGAGGACGTTCGAAACACTATTAGGCAAAATGTTCCAAGGGTCTGTTTTTATAAGTAATTCTCTTTTCTGCTACAATTGGCCTCGTGTTTGAGAAAACTTCTTTAACAAACGGAATTCGGGTCCTTGTTTCGCCCATGCCTCAGGTTAAAAGCGTGACGGTTTTGATTCTTGTTAAAACCGGCAGCCGCTATGAAACTGTCAAAAACAACGGCGTGTCCCATTTTTTGGAGCACATGATGTTTAAGGGGACGAAGAAACGTCCGACACCAATGGAAATCTCCACAATTATTGACTCGGTTGGCGGAGCTTATAACGCTTTTACATCTAAGGAATACACCGGCTTTTATATTAAGGCCCCAACCGAACATTTAGACCTAATTTTGGATGTTTTGTCCGATCTGTTGAAAGAATCTTTGTTCGCGGAAAAAGAGATTCTCAGAGAACGAGGGGTGATTATTGAAGAAATTAATATGTATGAAGACGAGCCACAATCAAAAGTGGGCGATGTTTACCATAAGCTGACCTATGGAGATCATCCCCTTGGTAGAACAATTGCCGGCCCTAAAGAAATTGTTGCCAAGATGAGTCGAGAAGATATCGTTTCGTATTTTGAACGTAACTACAACACCAGTTCGATGGTGGTTTCGGTAGCTGGGGGAGTGGAAACAAAAGAAGTTGTTGATCATTTGGAGAAATATTTTTCTGGAGTGGTAAAAGGGAAGCCAACAGAATTTGAGAGATTCTTTGAAAAGCAATCAGAACCAGCCAGTGATATTTTTTTCAAGAAGACTGACCAGGCTCATTTGGTAGTGGGTGTCCGGGCATATCATCGGACTCACCCAGACCGGTATGTAGTAAGTCTCTTGTCAAGTGTTCTTGGCGGGACGGCTTCGAGCCGATTGTTTCATGAGGTCAGAGAAAAACGAGGTTTGGCCTACTATGTGGGAAGCGATATAGAAAAAAACATAGACTGTGGTCAGCTGGTGGCGATGGCGGGGGTTAATTTGAAATCTATCTCAGAAGCGATCAAAGTAATTCTCGAGCAATTTGGGGTGATTCGTGATGAGCTCATTTCGTCCGAAGAACTCAAAAGGGCAAAAGATATGTGGAAGGGGCGAATGGTTTTGACACTGGAAGATTCTTACAACGTTAGTAACTGGTATGGGGCAAGAGAGCTTCTGGAAGAGAAGATTACCACTCCGGATGAGGTTTTAGCCCAAATTGATAAGGTAACCGTTGAGGACGTCCAGCGAGTGGCAAGGGATGTTTTTAAAACTGAAAAACTGAATTTGGCCGTAGTTGGGCCTTTTAAGGAGAAGGACAAGTTTGGTATACTTTTGAAAATATAATCAAATTATGGAGCGGACAGTTGTTTTAATCAAACCTGATGGCGTTAAGCGAGGGATTATGGGTGAGATAATAACTAGGTTTGAGAAAGTAGGCCTGAAGATTGTGGCTATGAAGATGGTCTGGGTTGATGAGGAATTGGTTTCAAAACATTATCCCCTAAGTCGTTCGGAGTGGGTTCAAAGTGTGGGTGAACGAACCCTCAAGACCTACCAGGAGTTTGGGGAAGACCCAACTGAGGTAATTGGGACAGCGGATCCGGTGGAGATCGGGAAAAAGGTAGTCAAATGGTTAGTGAACTATTTAACTTCCGGTCCGGTTTTGGCAATGGTTCTTGAGGGGAATCATGCTATTAAGGCGGTTCGTAAGATGGTTGGGAATACCAGCCCCGGTTTGGCTGACCCGGGCACAATAAGAGGAGACTATTCCATTGACACGACTGATTTTGGAAATGCGGTTGGCCGGCCGGTAACAAATATTATTCACGCCTCTGGAAGTGCTGAGGAAGCTAAGTTTGAAGAAGAACTTTGGTTCCATGAGAATGAAATTCACAAGTATGTTCGGGCTGATGAGGGAGTATTGTTTGGGAAATAATTTAGGAGCTTTGGACAACTTTTTTTAGGAACGCCTTCAAGAAGACTGTTTTGGCTTCACCTAATAGCTTCAGATAGAGTCTATCGCTTTTGGTGGCAACTTGTTTCGTGAGGGGTAAGGCGACGTTGTAGATGCAGATGAGAGTCGTCCCTTTGGCGAACTCGTAATAACCAGCGCAGGAGAACATAAGAAAGCTGTAGTAGCTTTCCCAATTGTTTTGCTTTACGAGCTGTGGGAGATCATTGTCGTTTGGGGTAATAGTGTAGTTTGGGTCATACCACCAGCCAGCCTTGTCGCAGGAAGTTGGTTTAAGCTTATCTTTAAGGAGAGTTGTTAGTTCTATGGTTGGTTCGGCGGAAGTCCTGAGTGAGTCAATGACTTCCTGGTAACAACGCTTGCTAATTTGAAGTTTTTTGAGATCGCCTTTAACCAACAGTTTGGTGATGGCAAAAAGCTCGGCGACCGAGCCGGTATTGGGATCGTTTGGCTTAGATTTTTTTGTGGATCCCCGAATGGTTAATTTTGCCGGTGATGATAAACCAGAATTTTTAAGAATTGTTTGGACATATTTTTGAACAAAGTCGGCCGGATTTAGTAGAGAGTTCTTTTTCTGAATCCATTGTTTGAGCCAAACAAGGCCGACGTTACTGGATTTGCCAAGAATAAGATAAGTAAGATCGCTTAATTTAATCGTTAAATCAGCCCTTTTGGCGATAAACTTAAGAGCGGGATCAACGTCTTTATGATGGTCGATAAATTCATCGATTTCATGCTGGAGGTCGTCATCTATGGTGATGTTCACTCTTTCTGTCTTCGGATTGCGATTTCCAAGTTCGGAAAAGGCCGCCAGAACCCAGATTACTTTGGCAATACTGCCCAAATAGATGAGATTATCGGTCGATTTTTGTTCGAGGGTGGTTGTTAATCCAGTTTTGGGATCAAAGCTGGCGATTAGGAAGGCCGTTTCGGTGCCCCTTGGGAGGATGGTTTTCATTGGTCGGGGTGGGGAGAATTGGACTCCCTGTCTTGCGGACCCGAACCGCACGTGTTACCGATACACTACACCCCGATAAGAGCAATTTTAGCTTCTACTTTGATAGAATACAATTAGACGCATTGAGGTTTGTCCCTGTAGTTCAACGGATAGAACAAGCCCGTCCTAAGGGTTAGATGACAGTTCAATTCTGTCCGGGGACACTTATGGCAAGTAGATCAGACTATTTCAAAGTATTTGTTCTTAGAACAATTGGAAACTTTTTTCTGCTTTGCGCGCTTTCGGGAGTGATTTTGACGTTTGCGCCAGCGATTCAGGCTGAGGCTGCCTATCGTTATAATAAGTGGCGGGGTCAGACGTACGTGGTCGTTGGCGACAAAAATCCTTGCCTAACGGATGCCCAATTCAGTAATGTGGCGGTGGTTACGGAAGAGGGAAAAGTCAATTGTAAGGCGGACACAGGTAGCTTTACGGACGAGGGTCTTTTAAACGTGGTCGAGCCGTTAGCGATTGCTCCGGTTAACACTGACTTTGCCATTGTGATTCCGAAGATTAACGCTAATTCGAAGGTAATTGCCAACGTTGATCCGGCGAAATACGGTGTCTATATCGAGGCGTTAAAACACGGGGTGGCTCACGCTGAAGGAACGGCCTATCCGGGTCAGGTGGGCAATTCGTTTCTATTTGCTCATTCGGTGGGAAATTTTTGGGAGGTAAATCGGTGGAATGCGGTTTTTTATCTATTACGGGAACTGGAGTCAGGTGATGAGATTGACATTTTTTATAAGGGAGAAAGATATATCTATCAGGTTTATGATAAGAAAGTTGTTCTGCCAAACGACATAAAATACATTGAGCCTCAGGCCGATTTTCCAAAGTTGACCCTCCAAACCTGCTGGCCTCCAGGGACAACTTTGCGGCGGTTGTTGGTTTTTGCCCGATTGAAGACCTAAAGCGCTTATCGAAGATTAATTGTGTACAGGTTTTGATCAGAACTACCGAGAGTAGTGTTAAGGGAGGTTAGAATGACGATTTTTCCCCAGTTTGGCCAAGGATAGACAATGCCTGGGGAAAAAGGACCGCCATAAATGATGCTTCGGTTAGTTCCGTCATATTCCATAATTGAAATTTCGCCCGGTGAATAACTGAGAAGGTGTCGGGAGGAAGGGAACCACGAACAACTTTCAAGCTTTAATTTGCAATTTTCTATTAAATAGTTCTTATCTTCCTTGGTGTCGTAAACGTAAATTTTGCCTGGTTCAATGAGGCGTTTTTCGACAGTCGGATTTGACCCGGGCAGATACGAGGTCAGGATGATGGGGAGACTGGCCGAACCGGTGGCATCGTAGAGAATCTTGGTTTGGTCGGGGCTAAAGCGGAAGTTGGCCGCTGAAGTGGAAATTATGGTTTCGATAGGCAGAGCTATTTTTTGCATGAGCGAGGCTAGTTCTAGACTTCGGGTAACGTCCCAATCTTTTTTAGTGGCCTCAAGAGTGTCAGCGGAATCGATTAAAGTGAGGTTTATTCGGTCAATTTCCAAGACATAAGCGGCAATGATTTCGGAGGCGGGCTTTTCAACGTAGGCGATAATTTGTTTTGAATCGGGACTCCAGAGGAACCTTGTGTCGTTAGTAGGCAGCAGGGGGGGCGTAGCTCGGGTAATCTGACGAAGGTCGGCTGGGGACCCAAGGGGGCTGAGGATAGCTGACCGGCTTATATCAGCAATCCAAATGCCGTTTTTCTCGGCGGAAGCGGAAGCGACGCTGTAGACAATTTTTGTACCGTCGGGTGAAACAGTCGGATTGGTAGCTCCGGTAAAGGTTAGCGGCCGAAGGTCGGGGACCTTGGGGAACAAAAAGGCGTTGGTTTTGAAAACTTCCTCTCTTTTAATATTGACGGACTTTTCCCAAGGAGAAAAACCATCTTTTTCCAGCCTGATCGTATATTTTTCAGGCTCAAGGTTAATGGTGTTGTTGGTAGCGGTTTTTAGTTTACCATTTATGAGAACTTCGGCTCCGTCCGGGTCAGACGTGGCCACAAGAATGCCGGTTCCGGAAACGGTTTTTTTGGTGAAGTCAATTTGGTAGCCGCGGGCGAAAAAGATGACAATAATGGCTAGAGTGATAACGAGGGTGAGGCTAATAAGAACAACGATGTTGGCTCGGTTCATGAATGATTAATTTTAGCACCTTGGGTTGATTAAGTCACCTCCGTAACATAAGATATTTTTGATGTTTAATTTCGGAAAGAAACTGGGAATTGATCTGGGAACGGCCAACTCGCTTGTTTATTTGGTTAGTGTCGGCGTAGTTTTAAATGAGCCGACGGTAGTGGCGGTGTCGGTAGATGATGGGCGGGTGATGGCGGTTGGGAACGAAGCTAAGCAAATGCTTGGCAGAACCCCGGGAAATATTACTGCCAGCCGGCCGATGCGGGACGGAGTAATTGCTGATTATGCGGTGACCGAAGCGATGCTGCGATATTTTATTGATCGGACGTGCGGTTCAAGCCGCTTGTTTAGACCAGAAGTAATGATTTGCGTTCCGGCGGGGGTGACACAGGTAGAAAGGCGGGCCGTACTGGACGCGACCATGTCAGCCGGAGCCAGGATTGCGTATCTTATCGAGGAGCCGGTGGCGGCGGCGATTGGGGCAAAAATTCCCATCGCGCAACCCTCCGGTAACATGATCGTGGATGTTGGCGGCGGATCAAGCGAAGCTGCCGTTATTTCATTGGGAGGAGTTGTCGTGCACAACTCTGTAAGAGTTGCGGGCAACAAACTTGATGAAGCAATCGCAAGCTTTATAAAGAAAAAATATAACCTTTATATAGGTGAGCGGATGGCAGAAGAAGTAAAGATACGCATCGGAAG
>CAYPLU010000014.1:0-2129 GCA_964411775.1 uncultured Gammaproteobacteria bacterium
TATCGGTAGTACAAACGTTTTGGGAGCAAGTGCCAAGGAAGATGGCTCGGGTGATCGAAAAAAGCCCGGTAGTTGTGTCTTTGACAATTGGATTGGCTGAGGGGGAAATGTTGCCCTGGGCCGAACGGACGATAGAAGTGAGGCCACTATTGTAGGTGAGGAGATAGTTGATGCTAGAAACGCCGGTAAACGAATCGTTTTCAAACTTGAGATATAACGTGTTTTTCAAGCCATTTGGGATGGGAATAACACTCATTTTACTGGCGCCGGAATAAACCCAGGATGGGTTAGTAAATTTCTTTGGGGCGGGTTTTTCGGTTGGAAGAGCTGTGGTGTCGGAAGTTTGCTTTTGAGGTGTTTGGGCGCTTGGACTGGCTGGTTTTTGGGCGGGGGGCCAAGTTATTTTATTTGCCGACGGGGTTTGGTTAGCCTTTGAGCTTGTTTGAATATTTGTTTGGCGGATAACATAGATAGTTATGGCGGAAGCAACGCCGATTAAAAGAATTATGGCCACGGAGAAGATTTTGACAACTGGAGGGATAGTAATATGAAACATATTAGGGTGTCTTTAAAAGAAAGCCAACGACGACGCCAGCAAAGGTAGCGGCGCCTCCTAACAGGAGTAATTTTAAGGCACTGTTAAGGGGTGGTATTTGAACTATCTTTGCTTTGAAGTAGCCAAGAAGAAATAGTCCGAAAAGAGCAGCTATTAGGCTGGCAATTCGGGCTTGGGATACTTCCAGAAAGAAAAAGGGGAGAACGGGAACAAAGCCGGCCGTGAAGTAGGAGG
This sequence comes from uncultured Gammaproteobacteria bacterium, assembly GCA_964411775.1. Classification (GTDB taxonomy): domain Bacteria; phylum Patescibacteriota; class Microgenomatia; order JAMCZE01; family JAMCZE01; genus CAYPLU01. The sequence goes on from CAYPLU010000014.1 coordinate 791, forward strand.
CAAACATGATCGCTCCGCTTAGGAGAGGGTTATCAGAGGCAAGCGGTTTTTTTGAAGCTTCTTGAATGGTTTCGTCAGTTAAGAATTGTCCAATTCCCATGGAAATTGCTTCTACGGTTACCATGACCACTCCCGCAAGAAGAATGACGTGAGGGTTTTTATCGCCAGTTGAGATGCCAATCACAGCTCCGGTGGTGGAGATTAGGGCATCCTCAATCCCGAAAAATGAGCTTCGAAGATATTCAAGGTTTATTCTCACAGATTAATAGTATACCCGAAGAACAATGTGTAAAATATGATTCATGTTTTGGGGGAGACTGCTATTTGTTTTTGCGGTGCTTGCCTTTTTGTCATTTGTTCAATTCAGGGGGATTGTTTTTTCGGATGAAGGCTATATTTTGAGTTCGGCTTGGCGAATGACATTGGGGCAGGTGCCGTACCGCGATTTTGACCTTGTTTATACCCCCATTTCTTTTCTGGCAGTTTATGGAATCTTCCAATTTTTAGGAACCAGTGTTTTTTCGGGTCGGGTTTTAATGCTGTTTGTTTCGGTCGTGACATTTGGGGTTATCTTTAGGACAACAAGGTTTTTTTCGAAATCATCTGTCTTTGCGGGATTAGCAGGTGCTGTTTATCTTGTTTGGGGGCCAGGACAGATCAATTTTCCTTGGCCGACGATGTTTGCTGTTTTATTTGGAGTTTTGACAACCTATATTTTGGTTTGCAAAAAGGCGACTAATAAGGATGTTTTCTTGGCGGGAATAATGGCAATGCTAACTTTTTTGGCAAAGCAAAATCTTGGAATGGGAATTTTAATAGCTGATGGAATCTTCCTGCTCTTGGTTTCAAGAAAAAGACTAGTCGGTTTTGTCTTAGGGAGTGTGTTGGTATTTTTTATATGGTTAGCCTATTTGTTTTTGAATGGAGCAACAATGGCTTTTTTTCAAAATTTATATTCTCACACCTTTCAAAAAATTATTGTTGAGGGCACTATTTCCACGCCGTTTATAACTCCGTCAGCAAATCTTTTTGTAACGATTGCAAAGGGATTATTTTATTGTCTGCCGATTATCGCTAGTATTTTGGGAATAATCGTTCTTTTAAAAAAGGAGAGACAAGAACTTTTGCCGATTCCAATCTTGGTGGCGACATTTTATTTGTTGGGAATTAGGCCGGTAACAGACTACAACCATTTTGTCCCCTTACTTTCGATTACTGGATTGTCTTTGGCAACTTTTTCTTTGAGAGGGAAAAATTTTTTGCCTAAGTCCTTTGTGATTATTGGCTTAGTCGGATTGGTTACGCTGGGTTTTTATCGCAGCCTTTGGTCGGGATATTA
>CAYPLU010000014.1:2139-3189 GCA_964411775.1 uncultured Gammaproteobacteria bacterium
TTACAAAATACTTTTATTCCTAATCCGCGGGTGAAGATTTGGGCAACGGGAGATTATCTATCCCAGGTTAGCGAACTAGACAATTTTTTAAGGCAAAACACCAAATTGAATGACAAGATCTTTGTGAATATTTATATGCCAATGGTCTATTTTATTGTGGATAGACATAATGCGACTCGATATGATTATTTTTCTGATACGGCGCTTTCCGGATTTAAGCAACAGGAGATAGTTGGGAATTTGCAAGAAAATCATGTCCGATTTGTGGTCAGTAACCTTTTAAATTTGAACCAAAAATCAGTAGTAAATGTTTATTTGGTCCGGAATTATCTACCGGTGAAAGAAATCGCTAATTTTGTTATTCTTCAAAAATGAAAAATGTTCTCACCATCCTACGACTAAGTAATTATCTCCACTTGTTTGCATTTTCGATTCTTTCTCCCTTATATATTTTATTTGCCCTTCGAGTCACGTTTGGAGAATTTCTTGCATTTGCATCATGGGGGGTTTATTTAATTGTTGCCGGGATAACGACTTTTGTGTTCAAGAAATATGAAGGCAAAATTCGGTTGAAATTTTACCCACTTGTTTTGACCGGTGTCTACTTTGGATTGGCCATTGGGATTCTCTTGTTTTTATTTGTCACTAATGTCATTGAGTTGTATTTGGTACAAACGCTGGTTGGTATTGGGTCAGGAATTGTTTTTCCGGTTTGGAAAGAACTTCACGGTTTTTATGAGAGCCAGGTAAAGAAATCGGAACAATCATGGCTTATGTTTGATGGAGGAGAGCGAATTTTAATTGGGGTGGCGGCGTTAATTGGAGGTATCGTTTTGACGATTTCTAGTTTTCAAATGGTTTTTATCCTGATTTTTGGTGTTCATTTTCTAGCGGCCACCATTTCGGGGTTGTTATTTTTTGTTCTGCCAAAACGAGATTAAAACAAGGATCGCTTAGTTTTTTTAAAACTTGCCTATTGACGGCGATTTTTTAAATTGTTATTTTCTTGACGAAATGATTTTTCGGAGAATTAAAAAATATTCCCTTGGA
>CAYPLU010000014.1:3199-3907 GCA_964411775.1 uncultured Gammaproteobacteria bacterium
TCCCTTGGAACAAAGGTGGCTTAGCCACCTTTTTTTATGAGAGATTGTTGTAAATAAGATGACTAAAAGAGGAAATCCCGAATTAGTGAGTAAAGGTGGTGTTGTCCATCGGGAGGCAAATAAACCAGGTCAGGAGGTCGATCTTTGGAAATTGGTTGTTGAAGATCTGGACGACTCGGCTCGTAAAGCGGCTGTTAATAAGGACAATAGAATTGTTCTGCCCAGATTGAACATTGATTTACCCACCTCGACGGCGTTAGTAGCTAATTTAGGTGACCTTCATTGGGGAAGTGACAGAACTGCTCACGGATTAATAAAAGCGGACCTTGAATTTGCTAAAGACGTTGGTGCGTACGTAAATCTTCTTGGCGATCAGGGTCAAGGATATAATCCCGAACTTTCTGCGGATACAGTTGATGCTTCATTGGTTGATGGTCCTGATCTTCAGCTTCGTAAAATTTTTAGATTGATTGCTCACCTCAGGGGAGATGGGCGTCTTTTAGCCTTGTTGGGTAGTCGCGAGCACGAGAGATGGGTATTAAAGCGAGCTGGAATTGATCCGTATAATAGGATGCATCTTCGAGGGATGATGCTTTCAGAAAGAGGGACAGAAAGATTACATTACCCTGATGGTAGGACGGAGGTGGTTGCCCTGGCTCATAAGCCTGGCGGCGGAGGATCGGCGGATAATCCATTAGCGCCAGTTGA
>CAYPLU010000014.1:3917-11754 GCA_964411775.1 uncultured Gammaproteobacteria bacterium
AAACGGTGCCGATTATGGTCAGACAGCCCATCATCATTCGAGGGCAGGCAGCGGAATGAAGGTTACTCTTGAAGGGGAAATTAGATCATTAGGTGCTGCAGGATCTTATTTGGGTATGGAAGAAGGTTATGACGATACCTTGTTACTTGATAACGGTGTTCGACCGGCACCCCCTGGTGTGTGGACGGTGCATTCTCGTGAGCTAAAGATTAATCCATTCAATGATAAAAGGTTGGCACTTAACTTTTATGACGCTGTCAGAATCTGGGAAGGGGCCGAGAAGCATGGTCTAACGCAGGAACTTCTTGAAGAAATTTGGGAAGCCGAAGGTGCGTGGTCTAAAAAAATATTTATGAGGATGAAGGGGTCTGATGTCTCGCGGAGAAGTTCTTCTGTTTATGATGAGGATACTCTTCATTGGAACAGACTCACCTATGATGTTTTAGGTGTTCTACCAATTCAAGTTTACTGGACCGCGGGACTACGTGCCGGTCATCTAACAGCACAGTATCCCGAATTCAAACAAATTCTGAAGACCGCATCTGAGCATCCTCGTAACTATCTATATGGAGGCAGGCTGATGGTTGATCGTAGAACTGCCGATGATATTTACCGTCGAAGGGCCTTGAGAACATTTGCTGATGCCGCGACGGGAGAATATCGGGGTAGTCGACACAAATTGACGGGCGTTCTTAATGATAAGGCTAAAGATCCAAGATGGATTGGTTTCTTGAGAGATGGAGCTATATCGCGTACAAAGTGGGAAAAAGAAGCCAAGGATGATCATGGGGCCAGATCTGCTCCGTTTGATGCTGCTAATTATGTCCAGAATCGTCTTGGCGTGCCATTAATAGACAATAAAGGGATCATCGTTTTTAACTTTGAGGATAGAGATGGTGGTAAAGATAGAAAAAGGACAGTTCGAGTCTTTGACAACATGGAACAGTCATCTGGTAGACGAGTTGCCTACAAAGGAACTGTTGCAATGGCTGTAAACGATGTACTTGATGGAAACAGGCAGTGTGACGTCTACGTTGGAAATACCATGCCGCAAGCTGGAGTTTATAATTTGTACCAGCAGGAGGCACGGAGATTTTTCAACCATGTAAACCCGGGGAATCTTGGTGAATGGCAGCGTGGATCGTCTCGCACCAATAATCAGCCTGCTGTCGAAAATGGTCAGTCTACCATCTTTGATCCGGTAACTGGCTACGTTTATTATGGGGCAACGTTATGGCATTCGAGAGATTCATTCAGGGCTTTAACTTTGAGGTCGGGAGTGGAGATCACGCATAGTGATAGGAGTTTAGAGGAATTTAAAGCGAGGTTGGGCATAACGGAGAGAACATATTATTCAATAAATCGAAAGCCCTTGAATAACCGTGCAGGGGATTCAGAGTCATAAATTTTTCCCAATGAAGACGAAGAAGGTTACTATTGAGGTTTTTGGGCGGGCTCAAGGGATATAAAAATCTGAATGGTGGAACTCTTAAGAGTTGGAACTGATATTGATGGCTGCGTGATTGATTGTGCCTCTCGTGTGCTTCTTCGGGTGAATGCCGTTGCTGCAGAAGTAGGAAAAGATCCATTTGCCTACGATGATTTTTCTGATTTTTATTGGGCCTCAAAAATTGTGACCGCGATGACTGGGGATCCCGAAAGAGGAAGGAGTGTCGAAGGAGCTTTTTTTGATCCGGCGGTTTTGCTTGAGTCGCAACCATATTTGGGGGCGATTCAGACATGGTGGCTTATTGAGCTGTTGAAGCGTAAAGGAGAAATTGACGACTACTTTTTTGTTACCTCGCGAAGACCAAATGCAAGAGAAGAGACACTTGGGTCATTCGGAAGGCATTTGCCTTGGGTGGGCCAAGATCAGATTGTCATGAGAACTGACGAAAGTATCGGTGGGGAGCAGTTTAAGGGGCAGGCATGTGAGAGATTGGGGTTGAGATTGTTTTTTGAAGATCATGATGTGACACGGGATCATTTGGTCGGTGTCCTCCCGGAAATGACCACGGTTTTGGTGGATCGGCCATGGAATAGGCACCGAAAGGACATCGGGAGCGGTGAGCGAGCTTATAGTCAATTAGGGATCCACCAACGTGTTGTTGACATCGCCTCTGGTCAAAGAAGCAAGAAGGGTTTGTGGTCCGCCTAGTAGTGAGGTAAAATGTGTTGCTGTGAAAACCAAAAGAGTTGTTATTAAAGTCTTTGGGCGGGTCCAGGGAGTTAATTTTCGGGGGACGATGCAAACGATTGGTCGGACCATGGGTTTGACTGGATTTGCAAAGAATCTGCCCGATGGCTCGGTCCAAATTGAGGCTGAAGGAGAAGAAAATAGGCTTTGGGACTTTCTTACCCATGTCCAACGAGGTTCAACTCTAGCCCGGGTTGATGGGCTCGAATACCATTTTTCAAAAGCGACCGGGAAATATTCGTCGTTTGAGGTTGTTCGGGGAGGGGATTTGATTTCGGACCAAGTGCAGGCTTTTGGGAACTTAGGGAAAAGACTTTTGAATAGACGGAGTATTACGGTCCCACGACATGTGGTGATTATTCCTGACGGCAATCGACGTTGGGCAAAGGAGCACGCCCTGTCTCTCGTGGAAGGCTACAAGGCGGCCATTAATCGTGTTAGAGGGTTAATTCGAGAGGCAAAAGAAATGAATGTTAGGACAGTGACGATTTGGGGCTTTTCTACCGAGAATTGGAAGCGGGGCGAGGATGAGAATAAAATCCTTTTTAGTTTAGCGGACAAGATTTTTGGTCAAATTGCCAAAGAGATTGTTCAAAATAAAATCAGCTTTCATCATATTGGCCGCAAGGATAGACTACCAAAAGAACTGGTTAGGAAAATGGACAAATTGGAGAAAGAGACAGCAAAATTTTCCACTTATCGGCTTAATTTGGCACTCGATTATGGAGGCCGTAACGAAATTATCCGGGCGATAAAGAAATTGTTTGCTGAAGGTAAAGGGACGGAAGAGTTGTCCGAAGAAGTTTTTAGTAAGTACCTAGATACAAGTGGGCTTATAGATCCGGATCTGATAATTCGAACATCAGGAGAGTTGCGAACGAGTGGAATTATGCCCTGGCAAGGTACATACGCTGAGCTTTACTTTTCTCCATTGTATTTTCCTGATTTTGATCGAGAAGCTTTTCGACTGGCGCTTCTTGATTATTCTTCAAGACAGAGGCGATTTGGAGCAAGTTAATGTCACTTCTTGTTTGAATATTAATGTTTAATGGACGATTAACCCGACGTGAGTTTTTAAAGGGGACTGCCGGCCTTGGGGCTGCTATGGCAGTAAATGAGGTAGTAGGAAGGATGAGTTCTGTCAACCCGGCTCTCAAGGTTGTTTCTGGTCTAGCCTATTACGACGCGCCACAGTCACCGATTTATTGGACAGACTGGCTGAAAAATAGAGTCAAAGGGAGTCCTAAACTAATGCAGGTCGCGGATCAAATCGGAGAGTCACTTTTAAGAAACCGGCCTCAAAGCGTGGCAGAATTTTACCGTCGAGTTGACGAGACGAATCTTTTAGACTTTAAATACCCGCATAACGCGGCGTGTCTGGCGATTGCGTATCTCGGGTGGTTTGGACCTCATGATGTTCAAAGGGTTTTCCCAGCACATATTCCGGGGCTTCGAAAGGGACCTCAATCTGACGGAGGGATTCACTTAACGGGCAATGCCGCTTTGGCGAACGAGTTGTCTCGTGAGGCAAACGACAGACTTTTAGGTAGATTAAATTTTGGTAATTTTGTTGGTGGAGTTGGCTTGATGGAGAGAATTATCGGTTCAAGAAACATTAACTTGGTTGATAATAAATTTCTTTCTGGGGAGTATGGTGGTGTAAAAGTGCGGCTCGGGATTGAGGGTTTGGTTAGTCCAAATTCCGAAGTCGCAAGGGCGGTCGTTTCGATGGGGCGGGATTTTGAAGCTTTGACGACTCAGTTTCTCGGGGATGAAATAATGACGGAATCGCAACTTTTGGAGAGGAATTCTCAGGATTGGTACCTTGATAGGACTGGTAACTCTGGCAGAAAGATTGACGCCTTTTTTGATCGGGTGAGTCAGACTAAACCAAGTATGGAGTTGAATTCCGGGGCCCTTGACGAGGAAGTTTTAGATGACCTGGTTTCTAATCAGATTGGGGCAGGTGTCGGTATTATGGTAGAAGGTTTTGACCGCCAGGGAGTGAGAGGCTCCAAGGGAACCGCTTTTGGGAGAATCGAGATACCGTTTGATAATTGGAATCAGAAAGTGGGTCGCCACCCGCGATATCCTTTACCAGACCAGATTGACGCAATTGTTGTTCGGGGAAATCGGATCGGTTGGCGGGACGGAGCTAGGGTTTATTGTTCTTAACAATAATTATATTTTTGTCGATTCCGGTTATTGGTTGGTGATCTCCAGTGGGGTAGTCACGAATGGAGTTTACAAAAACATCAATTGGATATCGAAAACCGTCTCCTTGAGAAACCCCCGGGTCGTTTGTTATGAACTCTTGTTTTTCGGCATCGAAACCCTTAACAAGAATCATGTGGCGCTGGGGTCCGGGTTGGGTGAAAAAAGGGTTTTTGAGAATCTGACCATTCATGGGCGCAATTACCAGATTTCCCTTTTGAAGCTCCATGATGATGTCATTTGCTGAAACATTTTCTCTAACAAAGGCGTTTCCGAAATGGAAATACCCGTTGAAAATTCGAGAAACGGTATCTTTGGCGGAAGTGTCGTGATAGTTGCCAAAATTTTCGGTTTCCCAAGTGGAGATCGCCAGTATTTCATTCTTTGCCTCAATTTTTGAAGAAATTTTTTCGTTGTTGACCCATTTCATGGCCATCAGGGCTGAGGCTTCTTCACAGGCGTCTTGAAAATGAGGGTCTGACCATTCGGAAAAAGGGGCTTGAGAAGTGAATGGCACATCAAAGAAAACACTTTTGGTTCGGTCGGGCTTTATTGGTTGTTGTACCTGAACATCAGGAGCCGCTGTTGGGTTGGCGGTTTGAAAGGATCCATCTGAGATTGGGAATTGGGATTTTACTTTGCTACTTGACCGACTTGGTTTAAATTGAAAAGCTAGGCTGGCGGCAAAAGTGATGATGGCGAAAGTTATAAGGAGTCTGAATGGGGACACCGCTCTATTTTAGCATTTCACTTTGTTTAACCCCATTTCATTGAGGCTTTTAATTGGAATGACGCCATCGTGTTGAACAGAAAGATTTTCCGGGTTGTACCAAAAGCAAAGGAGTTTGGGAGAGCTTTTTTTGAGGTGAAGAAGGAGATCTAGGTTATCGTCGACCATTGAATCGATATGGAATTTTTTGACTACTTTTTCTTTAAAAAGATGGGGCTGCTCGTCTGACAGATTGATATGGATTTCATGGAAATATTTGGCAAGCTCGTAGCGTTCTAGGATTTTGTAGGTGTATTTTTCTAAAAACGAATAACGACCGGTGATGAGGAAAAATTTATCATGAGGATGAGACGCCCGAAAACTTTTTAGGAACTCGATATTTTCGTTAATTTTGGGACGAAAAAAATGATGGTGAGTCAATTGCCGGAAAGCTTTTTCCAAAGGATTTTTGGGATAACGGTAATGAAGCTCTTTTTTGGTTAAGTCGCGGTAGAGCCAGTTGATTAGGGATGGGGGAACAAACGGGGGGTAATTGATAAATACTCTATCTAAATCGAAACCAAAGTTCATATTAGTAACTGGCAAAAAGTTTACCCCAGTCGGTTTTCAAGAACTTGTTAACTCTTCCCTGACCAATTAAATGCCACCAATAATAGTCGTGATAGAAATTGCTGGCAAAATAGCTCCATGGAACAAGGGGGGACTGCAAAAGCATTTTCTCAAACCACAGGGGGGCATGGTAATAGATCAATTTTTGACCTTTGGAGGCAAAGGTGTCACCCTTTTTGTAGTACCAGTTAACCTTTCTGACATTTTCGCCGGAAATGGTAATGTTTTTCGGATTGGCGTTCCCCAGTTTCTTTTCATTGGCAATACGGAGATAGGCCAGCCGATCAAAGGAAAAACCCATCATCGCAGCTGCAGAGGCATCAATGGCGACAGAATCGGAGCTGGCAAGAAGATAGTTTTTGATTTCCCATTTCATGGCTCTGGGACCAGAGCCAACACCAACTGTTGTTGCGTCCATCAAAGAGAAAATTCCCGGGTGAATTTCTTTTTGAATGGCCAGAAGATCAACCAAAGTTTCATGGATGTAGCGGTGAGCAAAGTGCCTTGAGGTTTTTAGCATACCGAAATAGTTTTTCATTGCCCCCGTAGTGGTTGTAAAAACGTGCATTTTCATGGTCGGGAGGTGGAACATGTTTTTGCCGATAATGAGTTTGGGCAGGTAAATTTTTCCGAAAACACCGCCCATGACTAACAGTTTTACTTTTGGTTTGACTTCAACATAGGGTTCATTGGTGAGGTAACGCATTTTAATTTTATATTTGTCCAAAACACCGAGCCATTTGTTGTTTTGCGATCCCTTAATAACGTCAGTAACGACGGTTTTATTTTCGACCGGGATAATGTCTGTTGGTTTAATCCCATCCTCGATCATGGTTTTAATGACGGCTTCTAGCTGCCAGGGCCAAGTGGAACAGGCGGGGTAGAACCTGGTCCAGGAAAGATTTAGTTTAATGATAACGGGGGTGTTTTTCTGGAAGGTTTTGAGGTAATTGGCTTTGCGAAGGAGATTTTGACTGTCTTTGATAATCGTTTCGGGAGAAGTCTTCGCAACAAAAACTGTGCTCATTTGTTTTTTAGTTTAGCACAACTAAAAGGCGATCTAGGTTAGATAAATCTTTTTTGATAGAGATGTTTCCGTTTGGGAAAAATTTTTCGGCTTCAGATTTAGCAACTTTGCCTTGAGTATCGTCAATTTCACAAGTAATTAATTTTGGAAGAGAGAGAAGTTTTTTTATTTGAGAAAAAAGCCTTCGATAAAGGTCAAACCCATCGGAACCGCCATCAAGAGCAAGGTGAGGCTCAAAGTCTTTGACCGATGAGTCGAGGGTAGGGATTCTTGATGAAGGGATATAGGGGAGATTGGAAACGATGATGTCAAAACTTCTACTACCAAGGTTCTCCAACAAATTGTTGATGCGAAACCTAACGTTAGTTACCTCGTGTTTTTTGGCGTTCTTACTTGCGACGGCGAGGGCTTTTTTTGATAGATCAGTGGCCATGATCTTTGCTGTTGGAAAATGTTTTGCCAGCGAAATGGCAATGCAACCAGAGCCCGTCCCAACGTCAATAATTGAGGGAGAGGTAATAGGGTTTTTCTTTAAAAAATCTTTTATTTCGTCAACAAGCATTTCGGTTTCAGGCCGGGGGATGAGAACATCTTCCGTTACACAAAATGGCAAACCACAAAAGGTGATCCAACCATTTTTATAGGCATCGGGGATTTGGTCTGAAAAAAAAACTTGCATCGGGCTAACGACAAACAACGTAGAGTTCGCTACTGCGATCGCGGCTGGCATGGACTTTTGTCGAGACGACAGATCGATAATGACTTTTGAGTTCGTCAATAAAATGGTTAAAGTTTGTGCCAAAAAAAACTTTCATGACTAATTTTCCGTTTGGGCGGAGAAACTTTTTGGCGATAGTGAAAACACTTCTGGCAAGATCAAGACTTTGCCCGTGGTCAAAATTGGCAATTCCAGATGTTTTTGGGGCGGCATCAGACAGAATTAGGTCAACCCTGGCGATACCTTCTACGCTTAGAGTATTACTAATGAGATTAAGATCATTGAGGTCGGCCACTTTGGTGACAACGTTAGGAGCGATGGGGGGGATTTCTGACAAGTCAA
>CAYPLU010000014.1:11764-20126 GCA_964411775.1 uncultured Gammaproteobacteria bacterium
CGATGACTTTTCCTGAATGGCCAACCTGTTCAGCAGAAAATTGGAGCCAGCTGCCGGGAGCGGCGCCAAGATCAAGAACAAATTGGCCCGGGTGAAGAAGACTGAATTTTTCATTCAGTTCCATTAACTTGTAGACAGAGCGCGCTTTATAGCCTTGCCGGCGGGCCTTTTGAGCTAAGCGGTCGTTTGGGATGTAGGGCTTTGACACGAGTCTATTATATACAGGCTTTGCTCTTAACAGGGTTGCCAGTCGTCTTAGCAACTGTAATAATTCAAAAATGGCTATCTTTGGTGTTTGGAATAAGAAAAAAGAAATTGAAAGCTCACGAGAGAAATTCCGAAAGATTAATTCGAAAAAATATGTGGAAGAGGATTACCCGGCGTTTTCAAAGCCCGAAGAAATTGAGACGGGGACTAAATTAAATATTAGACAATTGGTTCGAGCGGCAAAGCTTTTGCCCCAGAACGGCACGGCGTTTTTCTGTTCGGCCAATGCGGTGGTTTACCAAATTGCCGCTTTACGAAAAAAAGCATCTCTAGTCATCGTAACTGACTTTGATCCGGTTGCAGTTTTGACAATGAAATTATGGTTTGAGGGCAAGCCGGAACATGATTGGTCAGCATATTTAAAGTATCTGCTGATAACCGAGGGAGGAGACGGCTCTAATAAAGAACTTCGGCAAATGGAGAGGGAACTGCGAGATCTGTACGAACAGAAAAAAATCGTCATTACGACTTTTGATATTTATAACCCTCAGAGTTTGTTGGCAAAATATCAGCAAAGACGATTTGACCAGGTCTATTCTATTTGGGGTATTGATGCGACCACCAACGATGAAACGGTGTTTTGGCAGATAGCTTTTGCAAACCTTTTAAGTAAGCTTAACAAAGGGGGTTTAATTGTCATGGCGATTGTTAGAAACGCGACGGTTTGGGAAGACGGGGTAAGATACTATCCGCACGTCACCCTGACGGCAGAGAAAATAAGTCAGCAGGTGAAGAAAAATTTTGGTGCAAAAAAAGTGGAGTTTAAGGTTCACCTTTTTGATAGTCTTGGCAGGGAGAGGTGGAAATATGACGGCGACGATTACCTGTTTATTTCTTTTAATAAAAAATTCCCAATTATTGATGGACAGGTGGAGGATGAATTGCGGGGGGATCAGGATGATTGGTCAAAGTTTTCAAGCTTGACTTGACAGGATGGTGGTTGGATATCTAACATTACTTTGTGGAAACTAATTGCGGAGGAAAGGTTTTAGTTGGGGGGGGGTTTGCGCAGGCGGCGGTTTTAGTTGTTGTTGCGGTTGCGATTGTTGGGTTAGTGGTGTCGACTAGGATAACTACAACCCGAGATTTGTCAGAAACGGCGAGTTCGCAGGTTCTTGGGGACGATAAGTCAAGTAATGAGGGTAAGAGTGAGGAGAAAAAACAAGAGAACAAGAAAAACGAAAATAGCGGCAAGCAAACTGAGGAGAAAAAACAGGAAGGGGAAAAGAAACAGGGGGTAAGGACAGAAACAAAGGAAACGGAGACGAGAACTGTTGGCGGTCAGAAAGTAAAAACGAAAATTGAAGATGATGGCACGACAAAGCTCGAAATAGAGCAAGGGAAATTCAAGGTTAAGTATGTCGTGGAGAATGGAGCGGTAAGGCTGAAAGTTGAGGATGAGAGCGGTGAAGAGGTTGAGGTTGATGAAAAAGAACGTGAGGCTATTGCCAGCGGTTCGGCGGAAGACGAAGTTAGGCTTCGAAAAGTTGCTGATTTGACGAATTTCCCTCTTTCAATTAACGCTGATACTAACGAACTCACGGTGACAACGCCCGCTGGGGAAAAGGTGGTGACGGTATTACCTAGCCAAGCAGTCAAAAATCTTCTGTCGGGCAATATTGTTTCGCGAGTGGATGAAGAAGCTGGTGCCAGCGATTCGGGATCAATTAAGCTTGAGGTGCGAGATGACAAACTCGTTTACCGTGTTAAGGGGGTTAAAAGCGGAAGATTATTTGGCTTATTTACCATTGAGACACCGACGACGGCTTTTGTCTCGGCTGATACCGGTGAACCAGTAGCTGAGGAAAAAACACTTCTATCAAATATAATTGGCCTTCTGTCTTTTTAGGAGAGCGTTTATTGTTTTTTTTAGAATCACCCTAATTAGAGACTCTTCTGCGGTGGCCTTTTCAATTTCGTTTAGGTCAATTTTTAGAAAGTTTTTGAAGACAGTATTTCGGAAGAAACTTTCTAGCATGATTTAATTGTATCAAAATGGAGAATAATTCTTGCTCGGCCAGTGGACGGAAGCGTTTTCTTCTAGAGACAAATCATGTTACGTAGTAAAATCGCGTTTAGCAATGAAAAAGAATAAAAGTGATTGCTTGGGAGAAAAAATCCTTTTGGCACTAAAACAGCGTGATGACGTTTCTGGAATAGTGCTTGCGGGCTCTAGGGCAATGGGACCTTCGGACGAATTTTCTGATTTTGACATTCACATTTTATTATCTGAAAACGCAACTTTAAAAAAAGAGATTGACGGTGTTTTTGGGGCGATAGCGCCGGTACTCTTTCGTTTTGAGCCTCATTTTTTGTCAGATTTTGTAGTTTTTTACCTTGGTGATGGGTGTAAATTTGACGTTTGCTTCTATTCGGATCATAACCAACTGGCGAGGATAACTGACAAACGGGTGAAAGTTGTTAAAGAGACAATCAACGGGAATTTGGGGAGAGTGTTAGGAAGTAGACAACCAGAAGTAGCACCTGGGGGTTTGAAGGAGAAGTTTCTTGGATTAGCTCTTGCAGACTTATTAGCTGTCGCTAGAGAAAGTTACCGAAAAAATATTTTTAAGGCAAGATTTAATTTAGATGAGGCAAGGGAGATGATCGCTAACTACATTAACTATGATAATGGACATTTCAGGACAGGATTTGATAAGTTTCCTAATTTTGCTTCTAACTTGGTGGTTGGTTCGATGGAGAAATCTCTTCGAAATAATAATTCCATTAAAGGAATTAAGATCGCCGCTCTTGAACTGTTGTCTGTAATTGAAACTTGGGATATTTTTCGAAAAAAAACCATAAAAATCGTGAGGAAACGACTTTTGCTTCCTGGTCGTTAGTGCTCCTGCTTATGTATCGACTATAATCAAATCTATGCTACAAGTTGGGATTGTCGGGTTGCCAAATGTTGGGAAATCGACGCTTTTTAATGCGCTTTTGCGAAAACAACAGGCGTTGGCGGCTAATTATCCCTTTGCCACTATTGACCCCAATGTGGGAATTGTTCCCGTACCCGATGCCCGATTAGACAAGTTGGCCGAGATTGTGGCCAATGAGATTGCTTCGCCTTCGCTCGCAATGACAAGAAGGCCGCCAATAGTTCCGGCGACAGTGCAATTTGTGGACATTGCCGGACTAGTTAAGGGAGCTTCAGAAGGAGCAGGGTTAGGGAACAAATTTTTGTCACACATTCGCGAAGTTGATTTAATCTGTGAAGTGGTTCGAGGATTTCCTGATGATGATATCGTTCGCGAGGGGAGTACGGATCCAAGAAGTGATATTGGAACGATTAACACAGAACTAATTTTGGCTGATTTACAGACACTTGAGAAAGCAGCTAGCGGCAAGGGGTTAGCAGCTAGCAAAAGAAACGCAATCGACAAGTTGAAAATGGCAATGGACCAAGGACAGTTAGCCGCCAAGGTTGATTTGACTGATGAAGAGCGCGCGGAAACTAAAGAACTCCAGTTGTTAACATCAAAAAAGATTATTTTTGTATTAAACGTCAATACCACCAGTCAGTGGGCAGAAGTTCAGGGGACGGTGGATAGTCTCCGAAAAGAAGGAAATGGCGTGGCGGTGATTGATGCGAAGCTGGAGGCGGAATTGTCGGTTTTGTCACCGGATGAACAGGCAGAGTACTTACAGAGTCTTGGAATAATTGACTCAGGAGTCGAACAGTTTATTTCTTTAGCTTACCGATCTCTTGGATTAATTTCCTTTCTGACAGCGGGGGAAAAAGAAGTGCGGGCCTGGACGGTGGAGAAAGGAACTAAGGCACCGCAAGCAGCCGGAGTCATTCATACCGATTTTGAAAAGGCTTTTATTAAGGCCGAAGTGGTTAGTTTTGCTGATTATGTATCGTTTAAAGGTATTAAACCGGCGCGAGAAGTCGGGAAAGTACGGTTTGAAGGGAAAGAGTACGAAGTTAGGGATGGGGACGTGATTGAATTTAAGGTGAATGCCTGATAAAATCAGTCTAATGAGAGATTATGAATTAACTGTTCTACTTGCTCCGGCTCTTTCGGAAAAAGATTTAGATAAAGAGGTGGGGAAGATTTCTGCCCTGGTAACTAAGGGGGGCGGAAAAGCGAAGGGTAAAGATGCCAAAAAACGATCCTTGGCCTATGAAATCAGAAAAGTTCGTGAAGCGTACGAGGTCTTTTTTGATGTCTCGATGCCTCCGGAAACTCTGGGACAAATTGAACCGGGCCTTCGACTGATGGACAGTGTTATTAGATATTTGTTAGTTACCAAGGCAGATTAGAACCTATATGGCATCAAAATCCTTAAACATGGTGCAGTTGATCGGGAACGTGACTCGGGATCCGGAGCTTCGTTATACTCCACAAGGGAATGCGGTGGCAACCTTTGGCCTGGCCACGAATAGGAGTTGGAAAACTGAGAATGGTGAGATTCGGGAAGAGGCTGAGTTTCATCGTTTGGTTGCCTGGAATAAGCTGGCTGAACTTTGCAGTCAACTTTGCACTAAAGGACGAAAAATTTACGTTCAGGGGCGTTTGCAAACGCGAACTTTTACTGGTTCTGATAACGCTCAACACACAATCACGGAAATTGTCATTGACGACATGTTACTCCTTGATTCTAACCGGCCAGTCGGTGGAGCTTATGTCCCGGTGGGTCAGGTAGCGGAAAAAAGTGGGTCGGAGGAAGTTGAAACCCCGGCCGGAGATGATCTTTCGGCGATGGCAACAGCGGCTAGTGATGACATGGAAGAATCATTAAAAAAAGGAAATAAGAACCCCTCGCAAAGCTCGGGAACCTTGCGGTCTTCGGCTAAGCCTGCGGGCCTAAAGAAAAAAGCTAATACTGAACCAGCGGTTGAAGAAGTGAAGGATAATGTTAATTTGGATGACATACCATTTTAAAGAAGAATGCTGAGAAGGAATTTTAAACCAAAACCAGTTAAGAAAAATTGCCCCTTTTGTAAAGAAGAGCGGGAGCCAGACTATAAAAATTTTGAAGGCCTTACTTCCTATATGACGGAAAGGGGACGGATTCTTGGCCGATCCCGGACGGGGCTTTGTAATAAACATCAAAAAAGAGTGGCTAACGAGGTTAAAAGAGCCAGGCATTTGGCCTATCTTCCATTTGTGCAAGGGGTTTGACTCTTGGTATTTCTTCAGCGTTGCCAAATTGTGTTTTCCTCGCTAACATGGTGGTTGAATGTTTACCTATGAATTGATAGCTAGGTGGCTGCCTTTTTCGGTTGACCCGATCACCATTGAAGATTGGATTGCTAACCGGGAAATTTTCGGGCCGGAAGACCAGTCCCAAATTGAACTTGACCATGCTTTTTTGGTTGAACAAATTCGTCACAAGGAATTTCAGGGAGTCTTAGAGGAATTACCACTTGAGGTGCTTTTGAATGCTTCCGAACTCACTGGGGTGGTGGAAAAAGGGGATGAGCTGGCCGTCGCGGCGGCGGGAGTAGCTCCGGCGGCAGGGCAGGTGGCAATGGTAGTTGAACTAATTCTTGACGGGGAGAAACCTAGAAAAATGACTGTGGCATCGGGGGAAATTTTGGTGGTGCCGGTTTTGAAGAGAAATCAAATTAAACTTAAAGTCTGGACTAAAGGAAGACTTCTTATTAATGGAAAAAATGAGGCCTCTTGGATTGGGGGAGGAAAAATTAACTTAATTTTTGACGGCCGGGGGCGGCCGGCGGTCACTTTTGATTTGGCTAAGCAGTTAGCTTTGATGAAAAGCTTATACAATCGATCAAAAAAGGATCTTGACGAAGAAAACGCAACATGAGCGGACATGAAATTATAAAAACGAAAATTGGTTTTGGCCCGATGGCAGGGGGTGTTGCCGTGGTTTTGGGGAGGCCAGGGGATAGTGTTGATGCGTACCAAGTGACCCGTGATATTACTGGAAAAGTCCTGATCGCTTTGTCGCCCGTGTCACCTGAGTTTTTGGAAAAAGTGGCCTTTGTTGGTGCCGTAGCGGTAGTTGTCCCGTCGATTCACTACCGGGATTATTGTCGGTTAAGTCATGACGCCGATCTTACTTTACTAGTCTTATTGAAATTTGGTAACCTAGAGATTCCAGAGGAATTGGCGAAAAAATTGGCAAAGCTTAACGGGGAAATCGTTACGGTTGATGGAGAGAATAAAACCTTGTCGGTGCGTTGAGGTTTGTTTATGAACTGGAAATTTATCAGAAATATTGTTTTACTGATTACCCTGGCGATTGCCAGTGGGGGGATTGGGTATCACTTGGGAACAAACGACGTCAAAGTTGCCTGGCGGGGTTACCGTCCGACAGTTGAAGTGGTGAACAAGTTTCCGGTTGCCAAATCACCGGCTGACTTTACTCTTTTTTGGACAGTTTGGGATGAGATGACCAAGAAATACGTCGACAAAACCAAGCTTGATTCGCAAAAAATGGTTTATGGGGCAATTTCAGGGATGGTGGCTTCGGTGGATGATCCATATACGATGTTTTTTCCACCAAAGGCAAATGAGCAATCAAAAAATGACTTGAACGGTGATTTCCAAGGGATCGGGGCGGCCCTGGCTCTGGATACGGATCGTCATATTGTTATCGTTGCCCCACTCCCGAATTCTCCGGCTGAAAAGGCGGGGGTTCGTCCGGGAGATTGGATTATCAAAGTTGATGGGCAAGATTCACTCAAATGGACACTTTCTGATGCCGTTACAAAGATTCGTGGTCCGAAGGGCACGACGGTTATTTTAACGATCTATCGAGCAGGAGAGGATCAGCCGCAAGAAATTAAAATTGTTCGCGATACAATTGTTTTAAAAAGTGTTGAATGGAAAGTCGTAACTTCGACGGCCTCGGCGACACTGCGAAAGGTGGCCTATATTCATTTGGCCAGATTTGGAGACCGGACTGACGATCAGTGGAATAAGGTAATTTCGGAAATCCAGTCCTATATGGCAACATCATCGGCTCAAACGGCCGGGATCATTTTGGATCTTCGAAATAATCCCGGGGGTTATTTGACAGGAGCGGTTGACATTGCGTCAGAGTTTTTGCCGGACGGAGTGGTGGTTAAGCAGGAAAGCTATACCGGAGAAGTGCAAACCTATTCGGTTAATCGTCGGGGCAGGCTTTTGGAAGTTCCAATGGTAGCCCTCATTAATAAGGGGACTGCCTCAGCCAGTGAGATTTTGACGGGGTCACTGCAAGTGCGAAAAAGAGCCGTCTTGGTAGGCACTCAATCATTTGGAAAAGGGAGCGTTCAGGAAGCGGAGGATTTGCCAGGTGGAGCCGGGCTTCATGTGACGATTGCCAAGTGGGTTTTGGCAAACGATGTCTGGATTCAGGGAAAAGGGTTGGCGCCTGATGTCTCGGTTGATAATGATCCAAAAAATCCGTTCGACGCGCAACTTGATCGGGCGATACAGGTTTTGAATGGAAAAAAATGACCCTTCTCTCAGTTTTTTCTAAGGTTAATTCACTAAAAGGTTTTTATGGTGGCAAAAGAAACGCCCATTAGTCAGAAGTCCTCTCTATTGAGCCGGGTTTTAGTTTTTGGCGCGTTGGTGTTAATCCTAGCTTTACTTGGGATTGGCTCGGGATTTTTAGGTCATTTGGACCGGTACTTAGATCTTTCGAGATTTTCTGACAGGGTTCGTCTGTTTGGGCAAAATGTTGGGCCAAAACAACTAGCGGATGGCGGGAATATCAGGGTGGTGTCTGAAGAGTCAGTGACAATTGATGTAGTGAAGCGAGTTACGCCTTCGGTAGTGACCATTGGGATTACTAAAAATCAGCCAGTTTTTGATTATGGTAACCAGGATCCATTTGACCCATTTGGATTTTTTGGACAACCAGTCCCTCGAGGATCGAAACAGGTTAAACAAGATATTGGGACAGGCTTTATTGTCAGAAGCAACGGTTTAGTCATTACCAACAAACACGTGGTTTCCGATTCGAAGGCTAAATATCGGGTTGTCACTACAGATAATAAAACGTTTGATGTTCAAAGGATCTATCGTGACCCGAGTAACGATTTGGCAATTTTGAAGATTGATCCGCCGGCTGGCGGACAAACTTTAACTCCCGTGGAGATGGGGGACAGCAGCAAGCTTCAGGTGGG
>CAYPLU010000015.1:0-17555 GCA_964411775.1 uncultured Gammaproteobacteria bacterium
TGTTTTTGGAAAGAGCGTCACTAATTGAAGGAAGAGTTGAAGTAATGGTTCCTAAGGAGGTAATGCCTCCACCGGTGGATTGGAAGAAGGCGGGACGAGGGACGATTTGGTAGTTGAAGGTGGCCAGATCGTCTGCCGTTGATGTGTCATTGGTAACGGGGTTGATTTGGGCGGTAATAGTATGACTAGTAGTAGCATCGGTGCAGGGGCGACTATAGGGATACTGGACGGAAGAACCCGCATTAAGAGTGCCGATATTATTAGTTTGGACCACAGAGCCATCAAATTTGAAGTCTAGAGAAACATTAGAGGCGTTGCCAGAGCCAGAATTAGTAACAGTAGCAGAAGTATTAACCTGACTGCCGTACTGGCATGAAACGGGAGCCCCGGTGATAGCTACGGCAACATTTGGTCTGCCGGTAATATTAAGGGTGAAATTTGGGCTACAAGCGTCAGTGGTGTTGTAGTTATTGGTCACTGAGGCAGAGAAAGTACAGGAACCGGTAGGGACGTTGGTGGGGACGGTAAAGGGGAGAATGAACGGAGCGCTTATCTGGACACCGTCAAAATAGAGGTTGTCGTCGTTAAGAGTTGTCAGAGTAAGCTTTCTTATCCCTGTTTTGGAATTAGTCGGAGAGATGGTACAGATTGGCGCGTGAGTATTTCTTACAGGATTTCCGGTTGGAGCTCTAAAGGTGCAGGTACCATTGCCTAGATATGAATCGGAAATTATGCTACCAGCACCATCGATATCAGCAGAAAATTCCGGTTTAGTAACTGTCCCATCGGTGTTTCTGGCCGTTCGTTCCCAAGCCCAGCCGTAGACAGTAACAGAACTGCCAATAAAGTAAACAGTGACGGTTCTTGGAGTTCGGTTACTGAGGTGTCGTGATCCGTCGGAGTTTGGATCGTTGTTGACGGGGATTTGTTGCCATCCATTGCCCGCAGTTGAGTAGGAAATGATGTTGGTGACCCCGTCGGGCAGTTTTTTGCCAGTGTCGTTGTCGTCGATGTAGTCGTAATTAGTGTAGGCGGTAGATCCGGAACTTTGGGTATAGCTATAAGGAAAACCAGCGGCATTTAAGCCGTTGGTGCAAGTGGCACTGGCGGTGTAGGAAGACTTCGGGTTGGTTGAGGTAAATCTGACAGTGGTGACAGTTCCGGGTGCGGGGGTAAGTATTGTTCCGGAACCGTCCCCGACTCTTAGATTTTGGCAGGTCAGGGCACTAATATTAAAATTAGCGGTGTAGCTACAAGTTCCACTACCATTAGCTCCAGTGACTTGGGCGGTAGCGGACTGATTAATATTGGGGACCAGCCAATCAAAATCGATATTGACCTTACTGGAATTGTGAGCGGCCGTCGCAGTGCCAACAGAGCAACCGGTGATATTGGAACTGCAGGCGTTGTTGCCGCCAATGATGGCCCGGTAGGGATCGGCGTTACAAAGCCCAGCAGTGTCGAAATTGGCAGCAGTGACATTAATGGTAGTGTCGTTGAATTTAAGAAACGGGCCTTTTTTAAACGAGCCAATTTCTTTTACACCGGTTGTTTTTAAGGGACTACAGTTGGTTGGCGGGTCGGTGGTTAGTAACCCGTTCCAGTTCACGTAAGTACTACCGAGTAAAACATTGGCTGAAGTGATGGCAGGGTCAGCCATGTTTTTGAGAATCACCTCCCCGCCGACGTTAATTACCTGCCCGGGCTAATAGGTGCCAACGGGTAAACTACCATTGCATTTTGGGGCGGTCGAGGCGGGAATATTTCGACAGCCGGTGGCCCAGACGGCATCCTCGCAATTATTGGCGTAGACACAAGCCCAGTCAATGTTTGATATTTCCGGCGGAGTACAGGCGTTATGGTAGCTTAAACACTGAGAACAACTGCTACTAACGGCGTTGCAACAAGTACGATCAGTGCTGTTGGTAAAGATAGAACAGTCAGTTATTCCCGTGCAGGAGGATTGAGCACAAAATTGCTTTGCCTCATAGTCACTTGAACATTGGGTGAATTCGGCCCAGACGTTGTATTGACCATTACCCAGCGGGTCTGATTGAATACAATTTTCGGTTACGAGTCCGGAAACATATACTCCTCCATAACCTCCACCACCATAGTTTGGTTTGCATTTATAGCTACAATCCGTGTTTGATACGTCAGACCAGGTTCCATCCCAGGAACATCCAGCAAATACGGTTACTGATGAAGACGAAAAAAAGAAAATAATGGCTAATAACAAGACCTTGGCGAGAGTTTTTTTCCAGCGAAACATTGCATTTTGAATATACCAGTTTTTAGGGGTGGGTAAAATATTGGAGGACGATGAGGTTACTTGGATTGGGAGAATTTAAAAACGGAATTGGTCATTAGGCTGATTTCACCAGCCAAAAGCTGTTCTATTAGTTCAGCGTCGTTTTTGTCCCATCCTTTGAGAAGAGTTTTGCCTTGTGCTAAACCGGCGATTATACTAGCCCGCGTGGTTGACCAGGCTCGTTTTTGTTCTGCTTCAGTATCGAAGCCAGAAACTTTTTGCCCGTCTGGAGAACGCAGGAACAATCCTTTTGCGGCATTGTCCATATTTGTCCAGTCCGCTAGCTGTTTCTCTGAAAGCCTGTTTTCAAAAGCGAGTCTGGCCGAAGGCCAATTAGCGTCGGTCCCAAATCCAAGCATCCACCGGTAGAGGATATCCTTTTTTAGGGCTTCGAGTTTCTCCGGATCGTTTTTAACAAGATCAAAAACTTCTTTGGGTATCATTAGGGTCGCTCTGGTTAGTTCACCGCCTTTTGTCTCTGGGCCACGGTGGGAATCTGGAGTGCCGGCAAATATACCATTAAAGACAGTGTTTAAGCCGGTAGACTGGGCAAATTCGGCAGCTTGAGCCAGAAACTCTGCCGTTTGGGGGTCACCAGACACGTTCCAATAAACGATTGAGCCGTTTTGATGTAGATTTGTGGCATTAACATCACAAATATAGATGGAGGCTTCACCGCCGCTTACAGGGACATCTTCGAATGCGAAGTTAATCTTTCCTGTCTCTGGATCAACGCCAACAACATCGACCGAAGTGGGAACAACTTCGCCATCGCTGTTGACAACACCCACCAACATAGAGGAATTTACCTGTTGCTCTCCTGACCATGGCCTAAGCACGTCGGAGGCTGGTTGAATATCGTCAATGGATAGTCTCTCTACTTGCTGGATTCCAGTTTGAACCGTGACAGGGTTATCCTTTTCATCACTTCTAATAATCCCAGGTGCTTGGGTATTTTTTCTGAAAACTAAAGTTGAACTGGAACCAATTCCTCCTGAAGGGCAGTATGGCAGAGCTGGTTTAGGAGCTATCGGGGCCACTAGGACTGCCAGAGCGAGCAACGCTTGCATTCCAGGCGTTACCTTTTCAATCAAGTGAGCTACTGGAGACATTACTTCACCTTTTTTTCCGGCGGCGAGTGTCATTGTTGGTTGAGTCTAGCAGGTGTGTTAGGTGTCGTCAAGGCCTATAATTTCTCGTTGGGCATGTTTTATTTTTTTCTTTGTGCTTGCGCGGCACTAAATTACAGGTAATTCGTCAACCTGTAGTTGGCTTAGGCTAATATCGTGAAGAAAATTTTTGCTGCGAATCGGCCGTTCTATAATGCCCTCAAGGAAGTCAGTCAGTCCATCTTTAGAAAAAGTGCCCGTTGGCAGATAGCCTAGCTCCCAAAGCACACTAAAACAAAGCTGTTTAATAGCTTTTTCGATTGTTTCCTCGCCGGTTTGGCTAGTTAATTCCATTTTTATAAGTGAACTAACAATGAGGTTAAAGGTTTTTTCAAATGGTTGATGTTCGGGCATAATTTTGTCCAGCATTTCAGCAAGGTAGAAAAGGTGGGCAGATTGTTTTAGGGAAGACTTTATTCCGGGAAAGCAGTTAACTGATTTTGCCTCAGTAATTAGAGGGAAAGCACGTCCTTGGTGAGATTGGATTTCAACAAGGTTGAAAAGTTCAAGATGTGCTGATCGGCGGCTTTTGACCCGGCGAACGCCTTTGGCAATAAAGGTTATCTTTCCGGTCTCTTTAGTGAAAAGAGTGACCAGTTTGTCAGCTTCTGAGAAGTTAGCCCGTTTAATGACAAGACCAAGATATTTTTGTTGTCGCATCATTGTTAAAGCTTAACGACAATATCTTTGTCTGTGGTTAAGGCGAATTCCTGAAGTTTACCGTCAATAATCAATTGGTATTTATCCCCGGCTGTTCCCGGTTGCTTTTGGATTAGTCCTTTATATTCACCTTTGGCTTTAAAATCGCCAGCGACAGCGTATTTAACGGTAATTTTCCCTAATCCTTGCGGGACAATAGTAATAAAACCATCAACCACGGTGTGGCCAAGATCATCAAAAGTAGTACTTTTATTTTCAAATCCGGTCACGTCTTTAACGACCGCTCCTTTTGGCAGGTAAATTCGCATGTAGTTTCGATAAATCCCGGCAAGGCAGAGACCTTCTTTTCTTTCAAGAGAACAATTATCGGCTCCGTGAGGGTACTTGTAACTTACGGTAAGAGTTTCATCGGCTCCCCGATCAGTTGTGGAAATCTCTTGTTTAACTGACCGAACGATATATAGATTAGATTTTGCCCCTCCTAGATTGGCGTCGTTTATATGGAGATAATCATAAGGAACCGTCTTTATTTTTCCGCCAAAGTCGATTGCCTGAACTCCTTTTTCTGATTCCACGTCGCTAAGGAAGAACTGTAAATGTTTTTCATAGCTAAGGTCAAACGTTGACTGAAAAAGCGGGGCATAAACCTGCTTCGGAGCCGCTAAGGCCTTTTTCATCAGGGCTTGAAGAAGTAGCCCAATCATATCTTTACGATTGTCGACCCAATAACCTCTTGGCGTGCCGGCGGCTTTTAAAAGTTCGTAGACAACCATGGGACAGTTACACTCCGGTGATATTTTGGCCGAATATGTTTGGCCATAGATTTCAACCGGGCCAATGATTTCCATCAATTTCACCAAAAAATGAGTATCAACCGCAATGACTCCGGCAAGGTCCTGTTTCTTGGTAGATTTGGCGAATATGTCTTGGAAAGCCTTCATTGAAGATTCAAAGTCGGGTGAGAAGTTGGCGTCGCGAAGCCTCCAGCCGTAAACGTTTAGATATTTTTTGATTGGATCTGGCGGAGTGACGTTTCCTCTGACAGTGTCGTCAAGTTTATAGATATCGTCGGCCTCATTAAGGCTAATTTTTCCCTTTTCAACCCTGAAAATGGCATAGGCTGTAATAAAACCGCCGGTCGGACGGAGTTCCTTATCGTTTTGGAAAAGGATCAGGTACTTGGCTTCTTTATTTACCCCAAGAAGGTTGGGCAAGTTTTTAACAAGCGGACGAGCTTGAGTTAATATTGTTCCGGAGTAAGCAACGAGTTTTTTAGCCTCAACGACGTTGGTGCGGATGGCCTTTCCCTTGATTGTTTCTGGATATCGATTGGGGTCAATTTTGTCAATATCAGCCTGAACTAGGGCCATTTTGTCAGCGATTTGATCAATTTGAGGAGTTACTTTATCGAGAGTCTCAACCATCTTCATAATTCGCTCTTCGGCAGTGCCACCAATAAAGGTTCCTTGACCTTTTAGACCCAGGAGGTCAGCGTACGGTTCGACCGCTCGGGACATAATTTCAGCTGCTTCCAAACCATGTTTAGCCGCTGAGGCACCGTGGATGGCGTCGCTGGTATAGCCTCCGATAAACGGAAGTGATTTCGTCCAACTAATTTTGGCTAGGTCTGATTCGACGACCTGAACTTGAGTTCTGGTGGTAATAATGGCATTAGTCATCTTTTTGATGTCCTGGGTTTTTAGGGCATCTTTAACTTGTTTGGCCATGGCATAGGCTTTTATGCCGTCGGCATAAACTTTGTAAACAGGGAGGCCAATAGTGACAAAGAGAAGGACAAAGATAACGATAATAACGCCGGCGACAATCCCAACGGGCTTAGCGATCTTTAGGGGAGATTTTGGCTTTACTTGAACTTCAGGGAGACCACCCTCGTCAATTGACTTGACGATCTTTGGGGGAGCTTCGTTGAGTCTGATTTGGCTTATCTGCTGGTTCGTGGGGTTTGACAAGGATCATGATATCGTATTTTTGAAGAAGATACCAACTTTTGCTACCACTTATTGGCCATAGAAAAAGGGGTCTTTAGAATAATCAAGATATCGTTAATAATTGACTGTTTTCTGGCATATTCAGCGTCTCTTTTTACCCGTTCATCCCAAGACAGCTCGTTTCGTCCAGAGGTTTGCCAAGGACCACTAACTCCGGGTTTGACTGACAAAGCAATGTTAACTTCTTCTCTAAGGTTAGGGAATTTTTTTAGTTGCTCTTCAATTTCGTTGCCAAAGGAATCATTACGATAGGGTCTTGGACCAACCATACTCATTTCTCCAACAAGGATGTTCCATAATTGCGGGAGTTCATCAAGACTGTATTTTCTAATAAACCGACCAACCCGGGTAATACGTGGATCTTCATCGGCATTTAGCTTCCAGCCCTCCTTTTTTTTGAAGCGCTTGATGAATTCTTTGTTTTTTAAGAAACTTGGGTCATTGGCGCCACTAATCATCGACCGAAATTTCCACATGTAGAAAATTTTCCTGTCTTTACCAACCCGACGATGTTTGAAAATTACAGGCCCTGGGGAATCGAGTTTTATACCAATGGAAATTAAAATTATAAGTGGAAGAAAAACCAACCCGACGGCAAGAGAGCTACTAATATCAATAAGCCGTTTAGCTAAATCGTAAAACATATTTCTTTTTCCAGCGATCCCAAAGCTCCTGGATAGTGGCGAGAAACGCCTTTTCAAAAATTATTGTACTAAATTTTTCAGCATTTTTTCGACAAAGGTTTTGGTCGATTTCGTTTAGGGGGGCGTTTTTAATTATGGAGACAAGCGAATTGACCGATTGTTCCTCAAAGAAAAAACCGGTTTTTCCATCAATAACAGTTTCGGTGACCCCGCCCTTTTTGAAGGCAATAACCGGAGTGCCAACACTTTGGGCTTCAACGGAGGTTAAACCAAAGTCTTCTTCCCCGGGAATTACTAGGGCGTTTGCTTTTGAAAGTAATGCCCACTTTTCATTTTCCGGGACAAAACCCAAGAATTCGATGTTTTTTTTAGCAATTCTCTTTAGGTTGCCAAATTCATTACCGGTACCAACAATTTTTAAAGGCACCCCAAGATTATTAAATGCTTTCACAACAAGATCGATGCGTTTGTTTGGGACCAGCCGCGAAAGAACGAGAAAAAAGTCTTGGCGCTGGGTTTTTTTGAAGATACCTAAAGTTGTCGGCGGGTAAATTACCGGAGCTTCCTGACCATAATATTTTTTGATCCGGTTTTTGACTGTTTCAGAAATCGATAAATAGTAGTCCGGCCTATTGGCAACTAGCTGATCGTACCAACGAAGGTAGGTAACCATCGGCTTTGACACCCACCGAAAGAGATTCCCCTTTTGAGAGAAATACTGGTCATAGCTTGACCAGAGATAGCCCGTTGGATTTAGACAATAACAAATATGGAGAGTTTTTGGTTTGGTAATGATGGCCTTAGCAAATTCGGCAGTGACAGAAATAACCACGTCAAAATCGTCAAAGTTAAAAGACTCAAAGGCGGGGCCCATTAAAAATGGGTAATACTCATGGGAGTCTTTTGGAAGCGGAAGTTTTTGTAAAAAGCTAGGGATAATATTAAACACTTTTGCCCAGGGAGCTTTTTGGGGATCATAAACTGAGGTGAATAACGGGGCAGCTGGGAAAAGATGACGGAGGGCAAGGAGAACCTCTTCAGCTCCTCCCCACTTGTTAATTCGGTCATAGGCAAGAGCAACTTTCATGAAGCGATGACATCTTCATATACTCGTAATGTCTCTTTGGCCAGTTTTTCCCAGGAAAACCGTTTTACACGAGATTTTCCCAGAGCAATATATTTTTTTCTCATTTCGGGAGACGTAATCAGGCTCGTTGCTTTGACGATCAGATCATTTTTGTCTGTCGGATCAAAATAGAGAGCCGCATTGTCGTAAATTTCTCTTAAAATAGGTATGTCAGAACAGAGTACGGGAAGGCCAAAGTTCATTGCGTCAAGGCCCGGAATTCCAAAGCCTTCCATAAGAGTGGGAAAAACATAGGCTGTAGCTTGCCTATAGGCGAAAGCGAGCTGTTCGTCGGTTAGGTAGCCTTTAAACTCGACCCAATTTTGGGCAGAGATTTCTTTGACCATCTGTTCAATTCTTGTAGCAAAAACGGTTCGTCCGCAAACCAAAACTAGTTTTGTTTGAGTTTTTTCAAACACATCTTTCCAGACGGAAATGAGGAAGGGCAAATTTTTATGAGGATAAGCATTGCCGGTGTAAATGGCAAACTTTGCCGGTAAAGAAATCTTCTCTCCTTGAATATGGGGATTAATAACGGCGGCTTCAAGGGTGACGACATATTTCCCTTCCGCTTTTGGATAGTTTTTTACTAAATTTTTACGAACAGTTTCTGAGGGAATAATTATTTTGTCCGAAATGTTAACCAGCCAGAAAATTAGAAAACGATAGATAAGATACTTAAACCAATAGACGGGGGCGGGAAGAGTTGAGGTTTGGGTTCCGACTGAATGATGTTTAATTAGATCATGAATGGTCACGACAGTTTTAGAGAAGCACAGAAGGGGCGCATTAATACTTGGAAAGTGAGCCACACTAGGACGGAGTCTAAGAAGAACAAACCCAAGAATTATTTGCTCTTTAAATGTATAGGGGGCGGCATTAACTTCAACAAGTGAGAAATTTTTGGAACGGATTTCATCTTTTGGAAAGCCGGGCCGAATCAGGAGATAGTAGTGATTTTTGGAGTCAATTTTTTCCAGGTTTGTGACCAGTTGTTTGGTATAGACACCAAGACCGGTGTGTCCGGGGCCCCAAAAACGGCTGTCAATGACGATTTTCATTTATCAGTCCAGAATATAGGCGAGCAGTTTTCGCGCCTTGATACCTGCTAGCACTAACCATCTAACGAAGGCTGGGTATTTCGTCTGGTAGTGCTTTTTATAAAAAATTTCCATCACAGCAAAACGGGCATGGAAAGTACGGGTCCCTTTTTTGTGTCCCCCCGAAGAACCTTTATAGTGGATCACTTTTGTGTCCCCCAGATAAAAGATTTTAGAGCCGGTTTTTTTGATTCGGTAGCAGAAGTCTAAATCTTCACCGTTCCAGTAATAGTCTGGGTCAAACCAGTTGAGATAATCACCCAGACTTTTTCTAATCATTAAGAAGGCACCATTAACTGAATCAACCTCATAGCTGGCGTTTGGGTCGAGGTAGCCCAATGTGTAGCCACTAAAAAGTGGGCTGGTCGGGAATAGTTTAGTCAACCCGGAGAAATAACAAAGGGCATTCCAAGGTGTAGGGAAGCCGCGTCTGCAACTATAATCTAGCTGTCCGTTTCCCAAGACAGTTTTAATGCCAACAGCCCCTACGTCAGGATGGGATTTTAAGAAGGCGAGCGGTTTAGTAAGGCTGTCTTTTTCGACAATTGTATCGGTATTAATTAGGAGGAGATACTCTCCCCTGGCCTTTTTTACAGCCAGATTGTTACCACCGGCAAAACCTAGATTTTTCTCCCCTTCAATTAAGGTCAGATTAGGGTAGCTGGATAGTTTCTGCTTAACAATACTTGTGGTATTGTCGACGGAGTGGTTATCAAGAAGGATTACTTCCCAGGCGCCAGTACTAAAGGCATCTTTGTTGAACTGGTAAAGAGAATCAAGGCAAGGTAGAATTTGCTTCTCATTATTGAAGCTCACCATCACAAGAGATAGTTCAACGGTGAAACCGGGGTTATTTTTTCTTCGCAATTTGTTCATAAAGAGTGCTTAGTTTTTCTGAAATGGAATGCCAGTCATATTTTCTCTCGACGAGAACTTTAGCACTAGTAACAATGCCGTGGTAGAGACTCTTGTCTGTTATTAATTTGACGACGGCGTCGGCCAGGCTATGTTGGTCATCGGCAATCATGATATTGACACCGGATTTCACGTCCAATCCTTGGGCGCCTATTGCGCTGGTGACAACCGGGATACCACTAGTCATGGCGCCAAGAATTTTAAGTCGTGTCCCTCCCGGACCTTTTAACGGAGCGACAAAAATATCGCCGCGCTGGTAGGACTTGATGACGCCGTTAATATCCCAGGTAGCAAGATCGAGGACTTCAACATCACCAGTTGCCAGGAAGCCCACTTTGTCTTTGGCATCCTGACCGGCTATTAGACAATGGGCGCCGGGAATCCGCTTTTTTATTTCCGGGAAGACTTCTTTGGCTAACAGGTTGGCGCCTTCAATGTTTTGCAGCCAGTGAAAATTGCTTTGGAAAAAGATCGTCGGGTTTTTAAAGTTGGGTTTTCGTTTTAGATAGAGATTACCCAGGTCTTCTCCCGGAGCATTAGGAATAATGCCAACCTTAACACCTGGGACGAGAGCAAGAATTTTCCGTTTATCAACTTCGGACACGGCACCGACCATTTGTGCTTGTTTCCATAATTTAGTCTCCCAATGTTTAAGTTTAAAAACGTCAATATAAAGCAACGGTTTAAGAGGCCACAATTTATAGGTGTTTACATAGTGTTGATAGACCTCAAACTCAATTGTCTGGTCAACTAGAAGAATCGGAATATCAGTTTTAGGAATGTGGGGCATAAGATAGAATGTCTCGACATGAATTAAATCGTAAGTGGCCCGTTTAAATTCCTTCTCCAGGAATTTAGAAACCTGCGGGGTAAAATTTCTCATGACGACAAACGGATAGAGACTAAAACCAGTTTTAATGATATTTCCTAGCGTCCAGGGCTTTTCCGGACGGTAGAAGTACACCACTTTTTCGCAGTACTTTTCCATCTCTGAGGCGTATTTCTCCTCACCCTTTTTAATTAAAGAGACGAGAGTGATTTTGTGCTTTTTAGATAGATTTTTAATGAGGTTGTAAGAGCGGATTTGACCACCCGAATTTGGCGGGTAAGGCAGATAGAGGGTTAGAAGGAGAATGCGCATAAAAGTTACCTTGGAAGAAGATTATCAGGGACGAGTTGGACGATAACATAGTAATTATTTTCTGCAAGCGTTATATATTTTTTAATAACACCTTTTGGTAGGGGTTTTCCTTTAGGCCAAGAGTCTTTGAGAATATCATTGGTTGTGTCGTCAAACCTAACTGACACATAGTAGGTGGCACCATTTCGGATCATGTCCTCAATCGGGCCCTGCATTATGGGCCAACCTTTTCTCCTCGTCTGGTAAAGAAAGGCTGTGTCGCCATTATAGGGGGCCACAACCAAGCCGCTCTGATGATCATCGGTTAACTTTTGGACAGCGATCCCCGCCTCAACAATTTCCGGATGATTAATGTTGTAGTAGTCGCGGATAAAATACCAACCAAAACCAATCATAAATAGGAAGGCAAAGACACCTACAATGCGGCTTACCCAAATATTTATCGCAGTTGAGGCTGACAACAAAAAGTCTATACCGCCGCCAACCAGAGTAGCCAGGGTTGGGATAAGAAGGATTTGGTAATAGTCGTGCCGGACGTTACCGGTAGCAAAAACAAAAAGATAAGAAATTGAGGTTAGAAAAAGAATTAAGGGGAAGAGGCGATATTTGCCTTCATAACGGCGGATTAAGCCAATCCCCAGAAGAAGAACCCCCCAATAGCCAAGCATTAATCGGCCAATCCGGTCAGCAAAAATCCAATACCAAAAAGCCCCTTTAAAACGGATGCCGTCACCGTTTAAAAGCCAGACGTTTGCGGGAATGCCTTCCGGGAAATGGGAGATCCACCAGCGCCACAAGACAAACGGAATAATGGCCAGAGCAAAAGCCGTAACAACCGGCAAATAACGTTTCCAGTTGAAGCGAAAGTTTACGAACAAAAAGTAACCGCCAGCGGCGAGAATAAAAATGGCATATGGCTTAACAAGAAGCGCCATCGCCGCAAAAAATGCCATAATTACCAATGATAGTGGCCGGCGATAAACAGAGAAGCGGTAGGCAAAATAGACGCCGCCCAGAGCCAGAGTGTCCATCAGGGGGTCAGGAAGGATTACCCGACCGTAGAAAATGGCATAAGGCAATACAGCATAAGAAATGGCTGCCAGGTAGGCAAGGCGACGATTGAGGGTTGCCCGAAGAAGCAAAAACAAGAAAACAATTGAGAGGGCGGAAGCAAGGGCTGAGGTTAGGTGGCCGGCCTCTTCGACGGTAAGATCGGTCACATATTTAACATAGAGTGACAGAGCGTTATAAATAGGGAACTCGACCATCCGCAGTCCCTTTGGATTTGGCTTGCCGGAGGCAATGGAAGAAATGTCGTCAAAAACCGGGTAGAGCCAGTTTATGGCCTGATTTTTATCATAGTTTCGGGTGACAGATGAGGTGTCTGCCTGGCGCCAGGAATGCCAGTCGGCTATGGGAGAATCGAGCTTATAGCTCCTTAGAGCAACGGCTAGTAAGAAAATGAGGATTACCCAAAAAATATCCCGTTTTAAGAAGGCGTGGAGGCGAGAAACAGTGTCACTGATGGAAAAATTTAATCGGAGCGGCTTCATTGAAGCCCGAATCCGTTCACGGTTGACAAGAAGTGCTCCCATGGTAAGACCGGCTAAACCCCAGAAGACATAGGCAACTTTGCTGGAAACGAAAATATCGATAGTTAGAGCGTTAACCAGAAGTCCAATAGCGGCACCAATAAAGCCGACAGATAGACTATAGAGCCAGCTATCGCGGATACCCCCAAGTGATTTAAAGACTATCCAGCAGAAAATTAGGATTGATCCATAGAATGACAGGAATCCGAGAATACCAGTCTCGCCGAGAGCTCTTAGAAAATCGCTATCAGTTGACTCAGCCTCGGTAAATTCGTTGACACTTTGCTTTGTTAAAGTCGCATAACCGCTGCCGGTAATCGGATTGGCCCTAAAGCCAGCAATAGCGCGTGGCCAGGTGGCATCAAGCCGAATACCAGTTGATAAGTCATAGAGAACCGCGTTTTTTGAGTAAGTTCTTGGTTTTTCAACTAAGACGGTTGATCCTGAAGCGGTTTCAGTTGAGACGAAGTACGGCGGCTCTTTACCAGTTACCTCAGCCGGCCGGCCCGGGGTGGGAGGGGTGTCTGAAGGACTAGCGACGGCCGCAAGGTTATTTTCTAGATAGGCGGCATTATTTTTGGGTGCAGAGGAAGCAGGGTTAAGGAGCGCTTGACGGATGTTATTAATACGCTGGTCAAGTTTTATTAGCCTTAAGAACCGGTTTGATAAATCGCCAAAGGACAGCATAATAACCAGACTTAGACCCACGGCGACAACCCATCTGGAAATTGCCCAACCCAATCCCCTCTTGTAAGACCAAAGAAAGACGGCGATGGTTAGACCAATAATATAGCCGGCAAAGGAAATTCTGGAGGCGGTCAGGATAAGGAGCCAAAAACCGCCAGCGAGAATGACACCGAGCACCAGCTTCTGCAAAAGATTTTTGGCACCAAAGAAGAAACTCCAGGCCACGGAAAGGGCGATAACCAGGTAACCGGCAAGGTCATAGTGGCCGCCAAAGGTAGATAGAACTCGGGCGTGCTCGGTCAGATAGAGCCACCAGCCTTTACTGAACTCTCGATTCATGGTTGAGAAGGCTGGCCAATAAAGGTATTTCTGGCCAAACCCGTAAAGGACGACGGCAATTAAGGTTAGAAAAAGGAGGCCAACGAAAATTTTGGCAACTTTGTTAGATTTAATTGAGCTAAAGACAACAAAGAAGAGAGAGAAATATTCCAGCCGGCGTCCCCAGTGGAGAAAAGTTTTTCCCGCCTGATTAAACTCCAGGGGGACAGTTTTGATAATAAAAATAGCCACGAGACTGGAGATAAAGCCAATAACCAAGTAGGTCAACAATCCGGCTGATCCCAGGGACAGGTTGGCGGAAATTTTTCGACGGATAAGCTGCAAAATATAGAACGAAAGGACCAAGGCGACCAGGAAATCTTCCAGGCGAACGCGAACGATGTAGCCGGGAAGAACGTCAAAAAGCGGCCATTTTGGATAAAGCGGGATGAAGACTAACAGAAACCCGGCTAAGACAGTCAGAATATTATCATCTAGCCAGGAAAATATTTTTCTCATCTATTGAAATAGCCGTGCTCTACCTAACCGGTAAGTGAGGTTTTTGTTTTTTCTCTCGCCGATTACCTTAGCGGGGACGCCGCCAACAATGGCAAAGGAGGGAACGTCTTTAGTGACAACAGCCCCGGCGGCAATGACGGCCCCCCGACCAATGGTCACCCCGGGAAGGACAGTCGCCCTTGGACCAATGAAGACATAGTCTGAGATAGCCACGGGTTCTTCCCGAGCGGTGAAGGAATCAGATTCGAGATCATGTTCGGAATTGTAGATAAGCACTTGGGAGGCGATGTCAACATGGTCACCAATTGTTAGTTTGGCCCGGCCATCCAAGAAGCAGTTGTCGCCGAGGTGAGAATCTTGGCCAATAGTGATGTTTTTGGGGTCGTAAAACCTTGCCCAGAGGTGAATGACACTCCCTTTGCCAATTTTCATCCCGCAGAGACGATAAATGAAATGGCGAACAAAGTGCAGGGGAATATTACCGACGAGGGTGAGACATAGGAGCTCGAAATCTAAACAATAGTTATAGAAGCGATTGACTATTTTTTTGGTTACTTGTCCGGCTGCCAGTAGTTGTCCGTCTTTATTTTTAAACATGGATCTTCTTATATTTTAAACTGCTAATAGTATTTCCAAAGTCTGTTTGGCGGTAGTCTTCCAATTATAGCGTGTTACAAATGATTGTCCTAGCTTCACTCTCCGGGTACGTTCAGAATCTGATAGGCTGAGCACACTATCCAGGCTGGCAGTAATATCTTCCACACTTTCGGGGTTGTCGATATAAACTGGAGCTTCGCCACAAATCTCAGGGAGGCTACTGACACGAGAGACGACGACGGGAATTCCGGTGGCCATAGCCTCAACGGGAGGGATACCAAAGCCTTCGTAGAGGCTGGGGAGAACATAAGCTCGGCTACCGGCAAAAAGCAGTGGTACTTCATTGTCTAGGACGTAGCCGGTAAAAATGACCTGTTTTTCAAGACCTAGCCTTTTGACCGTGGCAAAGATTGACTCATTCATCCAGCCTCCCCGGCCCTCGTTAATCATGCCAACAACAACAAGCTGGGTAGCCTTATTTTGTAAACGAGCAAACGCCTCAATAAGCCGAACAATGTTTTTCCGGGGTTGGAGAGTACCAAGAAAGATCAGATACGGTTTGGTAATTTTATATTTAGTTAGCGTGGATTTGATTTCGGCGGTTTGATTTTTTACCTGACCATGGAATCTTTCCCGATCGTAACCACAATAAGTGACGATCACTTTGTCTTGGGGAAGATTATAGATAGAACAAATTTCTTGTTTACTGAAATTTGAGATGGTAATGATTTTTTTTGCTTGAACGGCCGATACCCAAGTCCAGTATCGCAATTGGGCGCGGTCGTATTTTTTGAAATATTCTGGAAAGCGAACGAAAGACATGTCCATTATGGAAATCACGGATTTGACTGGCATTAAAACCGGTGTGTAGTGACTGGGAGAGAAAAAGACAGAGGGCGCATGGCCTGTCAATTTTTCTAAAAGAAGTTGTTTTTGCAAAATTGTTGCGGTCCACATGGGAAGTCCCCGCCCGAGATTTTTATAGTGCCAGGAGGAAGTTTCTTTGGGAAAATCAGAAAGGGGGCTTTTGTCTAGGTAAATTTCAACCGCTTCTTGCCTTTGTGACAAAGATTCTAGTTGTTTAATTAGTTCATAGGCGTATTGCCCTACACCTACACGGTGCAGGACGTTTGCTTCGTTGCCGTTAATGCCGATTGTCATATTGATCTTATTTTATATTCTACCTTGTTAGCTTAAAGAGGGTGTAGTTAACACCGAGGTTAGTTAGTTTTTCGACCCTTTTAGGGTTTATAGCACTAACCTCCCAGGGACTAGTTGTGTTTGGAGAAAAATCGTTTTTGGCTAAAACGTAAAGGGCGTCAATACCAGCATAATTTTCCGCTGGTTTAGGCTGTTTACCATAGCGGTAAGTCACTAAATAACGGAGAGTATAGGCCCGAAAATCAGCGTCAGGGAGACTAGTAACATTGAAGTTTTGCAAGTTTATTTCAGAACCGATTCTGGCGGCGGCTTTATCAATTAGGGCATAGGTTAGATTCTCAGGCATACCGACGGCTTTATTAAAATCAACTAGGGGTAGGCTAAGATTGAATATTAAGTAACCAGCACATACGGCGAGAGTTGCCCATTTTGACCGGTGGCTTAACCAGTAGGCAATATAGCCCAGTCCAAGAAAAACGAGCGGCCAGAATTGGAAAAAGTGATAAGAATCAATTTTGCTTTGACCGGGATTATTAACTGTATCTAAAAGGTATTGCCAGAGCTCTCGGATGGTATAAAAGTTGTGGCGAAGATCGAAGATAATCATGGTGAAGTTTCCGATACCGGCCCCGATAACAAATATCAATAGGTCGCGACGTTTTCGGGTTGAGAAAAAAATGATCCAAATAAAGGTGACAATTATGGTAAACAGGTAAAAATATTCAAAGTTGAAACCGACCCCCCCATAGAGGCCGAGAAGAAACGCGTGAAGAACACTTCCTTGTTTCTTTTTAATCAAAAAACAACTCAAAATTGTCAAGGCGAAGGTAATTGGGAGGTAGTGAAGAATCCAGATAAACAAGGAGTGGTTGATCATCATGGCTGACGCTAAATAGAAAAAGAGGGTAAGAAGGGCAACTTTACGGTTAAAGATTTCCCTGGTGACGAAGAATAATGTTAGGCCACCAAGAAGGTTAATAATTCCAAAGAAGACAGTGATCGGGACTGGGTCGAAGTTGAAAATTTTAAGAAGAGGCACCAGTGAGTAGTTATAAAGAGCGCCGGAAAAAATTATATGACCGGCAGAAGTTGTTCTTAAAAAGGTCCGCTGGCCTAGGAAAGAAAACCCGTTCGTTATGTAATCAGCCGAGGTGTGAAGCGCAAGTCCCTGCTCGGAGGAAAAGTTCATTCTATTTTGGAAATTGTAAAAACGATAGAGGAATCCTAAGGAAACAAGGAGGGCAAAAACAATGATGAATTTTCGGGCTTTTGTGAAAGACATTATTAGTGATAGTCTAACCGAACCAGGTCAGTTGGACCAATAGTTACTCTCTTGGTGATAGCAATTGGTTTAAAAATTGAGACTTCATAAGTATTAGCTGAGAGAATGGTTTCGTTTGAGATTCCCTTTGGAACAACAGCGTATACATGATCAGAGATTGAGTATTCCCGAAACGACAGGGGCGGTTTCCTGCCACTAATTAGGTAGTATCGGTAAGCAGTGGCTCTGGCATCGGGATCTGATAAAGAAGCGATGTTGTAGTTACCTTGGGAGTTTTTCTCCCAGACAAGAACCTGATTGGCAACGGCTTTGACATGGGCAAAA
>CAYPLU010000015.1:17589-17854 GCA_964411775.1 uncultured Gammaproteobacteria bacterium
TTAGGGTTGCCCCAAGTGATAGTACTGTTAGAAAAACAGTGACTGATTTTGGCAGACGGTAAAAAAAGAAAGCAATGGCAATTGGCACCCAGAGAAAGTAGTACCAGCCAAGTGTCCGCGTAGCGATATCTGATTGACTAATCGAAAAGGTGGTCTTGGTTAAAAACAATTGATGGCGAAGATCAAAGACGATTAGCGGCGAAATCCCCAAAAGGATGCCAAGGCAAAATGAACCAATCTGTTTCCAGGAAAAATCCTTTTCAAA
>CAYPLU010000016.1:0-1000 GCA_964411775.1 uncultured Gammaproteobacteria bacterium
ATATTTTGTAGATTCCGGAAGTTTTTGACATTGATCTGACCCGCAATTTTTTAGCGCTGCTTGATCACTTGGATTATCTCAATAAGATTTTTTCCCGGGGTGTGGGAAGCGGGAACATCCACATTCTGGTAAGTGACGATCTGGGATATGAATACCTGGCTCCCTGCGCGATGGTATTTGCCCGCTTTGGAGAAGGAAAAAAACATAGCGGGACAATTGGAATCGTTGGCCCCTGCCGGTTGAATTATCAAAGACTCATTCCAACCGTGACTTATGTAGGAAATCTGTTAGATGAAATGGTTCGGGTCTGGTAGTTGACTCAAGATTTATGATTAATGATTCATGAAAAACGATAATAAATCGGCAGAAGATATTAAGGAGGAGGTTTTACTAAACGAGGAACCGGTTGTTTCTGAAGAAGGAAACCCTTTAGAGGCGCAGCTTATCGAGACTCAGCAAAAATATTTACGAGCCCTGGCTGACTATCAAAATCTGGAGCGTCAGATGCAGGTTTGGAAAGATGAGTTTACTAAATATGCCAATCAGGGATTGATTCGAAAACTTTTGGAGGTCTTAGACGACCTGGAAAAAGCCCAAGAACATATTAAAGATGATGGTTTAGCAATTATTGTTTCAAAACTAAGAGGCATTTTGGTGGACGAGGGCGTTTTGGAAATAGAGGTTAGCGGACAAGATTATGACGCCAATGTCGCAGAAGCGGTGGGGACAGAAATAGGAGAAGAGGAACATAAGGTTATCCGGGTCTTGCAAAAAGGATATAGACTTAAGGACCGAGTTATCCGTCCGGCAAAAGTTATTGTGAGTAAGATTGATTAGTTATATATTCAAAGCAAAACTATGTCAAAAATTATCGGCATTGATCTAGGGACCACCAATTCTTGCGTGGCGGTTATGGAAGGCGGAAGCCCAAAAGTTATTCATAATGACGCGGGCAAAAACACGACACCATCAGTTGTCAATGTAAAGGAACACGTCGTAG
>CAYPLU010000016.1:1010-9244 GCA_964411775.1 uncultured Gammaproteobacteria bacterium
GACGAATCAGTACAGCGAGATGTTAAGTGGCGTCCTTATAGTATTAAGTCCGGACGGGATGGGATGGCTATTGTTGAAGTCGACGGAAAAACCTATACCCCACAGGAAGTTTCGGCAATGATTTTGCAAAAAATTAAAGCGGACAGCGAAGCTTATTTGGGAGGCAAGGTTACCCAAGCCGTTATTACCGTCCCTGCTTACTTTGACGATGCTCAAAGACAGGCAACTAAGCAAGCTGGTGAAATTGCCGGACTTGAAGTTCTGCGAATTATTAACGAACCAACAGCGGCAGCCCTGGCGTATGGCCTGGACAAGAAAAATGCCCATACGATTGCCGTCTATGACCTTGGGGGAGGAACGTTTGACGTGTCAATCCTGGAACTTGGGGAAGGCGTCTATGAGGTGAAATCAACAAACGGAGACACCCACCTTGGAGGCGATGACTTCGATAAGGCGATTCTTGACTACATCGCTGACGAATTCAACAAAGAGAACTCAATTGATTTACGAAAGGATCCGCAGGCTTTGCAACGAATTCGGGAAGCGGCGGAAAAAGCCAAGATCGAGCTCTCGAGCTCCAACGAAGTTGATATCAATCAGCCGTTTATTACCCAAGGAGCCAGCGGCCCTTTGCATTTGACGATGAAATTGTCCCGGGCGAAACTGGAGCAGATTGTTGACTCACTTATTCAGAAAACGCTTGAGCCATGCAAGAAAGCTTTGGCTGACGCCGGGATCACCACCAAAGAAATTGACGAGGTCGTTTTGGTTGGTGGAATGACCCGAATGCCGAAAGTAGTCGAAGTTGTCACTAAGTTCTTTGGCAAAGAGGCTAATAAAAGCGTCAACCCCGACGAGGTGGTGGTGGTTGGAGCGGCTATTCAGGGCGGAGTTTTGGGCGGTGAAGTGAAAGATGTCCTTCTTTTGGATGTCACTCCCCTCACCCTAGGACTGGAAACCTTGGGAAGCGTGTCGACACCTTTGATCCCAAGAAACACGACAGTGCCAACGAGCAAGTCACAGGTGTTTTCAACAGCGGCTGATAACCAAACCCAGGTGGAAATCAATGTTCTGCAGGGAGAGCGGCCAATGGCGGCTGATAACAAATCGCTTGGGCGATTCGTTTTGGACGGTATTCCGCCGGCTCCCCGGGGAATGCCACAGATCGAGGTGACTTTTGATATTGATGCCTCAGGTATTTTGGCGGTCAAAGCCAAAGATAAGGCCAGCGGCAAAGAGCAAAGCATCAAAATCACCGGGTCGACAGGTCTTTCTAAAGATGAAGTGGAGAAGATGACTAAGGAAGCTGAGGCTCATGCCGAGGAAGACAGAGTTAAAAAAGAGCAAATTGAGGCTAAAAATGCAGCTGATTCGTTGATCTTTACGACGGAAAAGGCCCTGAAAGATGCTGGTGATAAAG
This sequence comes from uncultured Gammaproteobacteria bacterium, assembly GCA_964411775.1. Taxonomy (GTDB): domain Bacteria; phylum Patescibacteriota; class Microgenomatia; order JAMCZE01; family JAMCZE01; genus CAYPLU01. The sequence continues at coordinate 2,431 of CAYPLU010000016.1, forward strand.
TCCCGGCTGACGTTAAGAAAGAGGTGGAAGACAAAGTAACCGCTCTTAAGGGGGTCCTAGATTCGGGGACCAAGGAAGAGATTGAGGTGAAAACCAAAGACCTGTCTGAGTCGTTGTCAAAGATTGGCACCTCCTACGCTAAAGCTTCGGAAGGTCAAGCAGGCAATGAAGCTGGACCAACGGCTGAAGAACCAACACCGGCGGCGGCAACCGACGGCAAGGCCGGTGAGCCAGTCGAGGGTGAAGTGGTTGAATAGAAGTATATGGAGAAACTTTCCTTAGAAATTATAGCGCTGAGCAATTATGCTGATTTTTCCAAAGATGGAAAGCTCAGCATAATGGGGATTTTTGATGAAATTTATTCCGAGAAATTCCCTAGCACTTTTTTAAGGTCATTTCTGGCATTCACAGTAAAGGGCACGGAGCCAGATAGCTTAATGAGCCTAGAGGTGGAGATATTGTCTCCCAAGCAGATTGCTATTCTAAAAAAGCATGTGAATTTCAAGGTGGGACCTAATGGGAAAGGCAATTTTGTTATTCAAATAATAAATCTGGAATTACCAGAAGAGGGTCGCTACAAAATTTTGGTGAAGAACGGGAAGGATATTCTTGGTTCCACAGAATTGAATGTTGGCCTAGAACAGAATGGCCACTCAAAAAAAACCAACTAGCCTAGCAAACACTTCTAACGCAACACCAAATATTTCTGGGCTCATCGAAAATATTCGTGCAGTTAGTGGTGGTAGAACAAAGAAATATTATGTTGTTAACTTCGAGCGAGGTGAGCCCGCCATTTATTTTGGCAATGACCGCGAAAGGGCTAGTAATATAATTGCCGAGCCAAATAATGATATAAGGAGAAGATCGCGAGCGGACCTTGAACACAAATTTAAAGTGTTTGCCGTGTTCGTAAATTCCCTAGTTGACAATATAATAAGACAATTTAAAAAATAGATTCATGGCAATGGGTGATTTTTACCAGACACTTGGAGTTTCAAAAACGGCAAATGATGTCGAGCTTAAGGCTGCCTATCGTAAGGCAGCTCTCCAGTGGCATCCGGACCGTAATCGCGATCCAAAAGCGGCTGAGAAATTCAAAGAGATTAATGAAGCCTATGAGGTTCTTTCTGATCCGCAAAAGCGACAGACTTATGACCAATTTGGCGCTGACGCCTTCAAAAATGGAGGGGCAGGGGGCGGCGGACAGGGGCCCTTCGCCGGAGGCTACGGAGCCCCAGGGCAAGGACCGTTTAGTTATACCTATAAGACATATGGTGGAGGCGGACAGCAGAACCCATTTGAGGGGATGGGTGATTTTTCCGATCCGTTTGAGATTTTTGAACAGTTCTTTGGAGGAGGGTTTTCGTCAGGAGGTGGTCCCGGCGGCGGCCGAGGACGAGCAAGACGGCAGGTCTATTCTATTCAATTAACTTTTATGGAAGCGGTTAGAGGAATCGAAAAAACGGTCGAGATTGGTGGTAAAAGAATGAGCCTTAAGATTCCAGCGGGAGTTGACGATGGTTCAAGAATCAGATTTGGAGACTTTGATGTTGTAGTTGCGGTTTCAAAAGACCGAGTTTTTGAACGAGAAGGAAATAATGTTGTGGTGACAGTGCAAATTGATTTTGCTCAAGCAGCTTTGGGGGCAACTATTGACGTGCCAACAGTTGAAGGATCAGTTCCAATTAAAATCCCAGCGGGAACCCAGCCGGAAACAGTCATGAGGCTGCGGGGACACGGAATCAGATCTCCTAGGGGTGGAAATACCGGGGATGAGTATGTCCATATTAAAGTGGTTGTGCCAACAAAGTTATCTCGGGAACAAAAGGAGCTGTTGGAAGAGTTTGGGAAAGCGGATTCAAAGAAGCGAAGTGGGTGGTTTTAGTTGCGGTGGGCGGTTTTGGTATATAATTAAAGTGTTATGGACAAGAAATGGTCGGAGGAAATTGGGAAAATTGTCCGGAGGAATTTGCCCGAAACGGACATTAAATTGTTTATCTTCGGCTCCCGAGCAACCGGAACTAATCGGCCATTTAGCGATGCGGACTTGGGAATTTTGGGATCGAAAAAACTAAATCTTCATATAATCGCAAAAATAAAGGCAGATCTAGAAGAGTCTCGAATTCCATTTCAGGTCGATGTGGTTGATTTCCGGCAGGTTTCAGAAGAGTTTGCCAGAGAGGCTCAAAAACAAGTTGTTTTTCTATGACCAAACTAACCGCACTTACCGATCAACTTACCAAAGCTTTCGCCAGATTACGAGAGGCCTTAGATCTACCGGCAACGCAAATCAATCGGGATGCGACGATCCAAAGATTTGAGTTCACCTTTGAACTGGCTTGGAAACTTTTGAAGACTGTAGCTGAAGAAGAAGGCTTAATGGTAAATAGTCCAAAAGAGGCAATTCGAACAGCAGCCCAACTTGGTTTGCTAACAGAGGTGGAGGAATGGTTTGATTTTTTGGAAGCGCGCAATTTGTCGACACATCTTTACAACGAAGAAGCGGCCAACAATGTCTATGAAATTGTAAAGAAGTTTGCGCCGGAGACGGAGAGATTAATGACCAAGATCAAAGAAAAAGCGTGAAGCACCGCAGGTGGTTTTAGTAAATTTATAAGCCTCGACTTCTTCCGTGTATTGACGGAGCTTCGCACTCGAAGTACAATTGTGTTGTAACGGTGGGAAGAGATCCCACCATTTTTATTGTAAATATGCCAGCACAAGTTCGATCAGAATTTCTTTTAGCCTTAAATCAGGTCGCTTCCGAGCGAAATATAACGCTCGAGACGATTATAAGGACGATTGAGGACGCTCTCGTTATGGCTTACCGCAAGGACCGAAGCCTGGCGGGAGAAATGGTTGACCCAGAACAATACATGGCCGAAATTAACCAGGAATCCGGCGAAGCGGCCATTTTCGAGAAAAAGGAAGACGGGTCAAAAGGCAAGAATGTCACTCCGCCAGGATTTGGCCGAATTGCGGCGCAAACTGCAGGTCAGGTTCTTCGACAACGAATTCGCGAAGCGGAGAAAAAAGCGGTTATTGAGGACTTTTCGAATCGAATTGGAGGAATTTCCTCAGGGATTGTCCTTCGTTTTGACGGGTCAAACGTAGTAGTTGAGCTTTCCGGAATTAATAAGGCTGAGGCGGTTATGCCACCGGCTGAGCAGAATCCAGCTGAGCATTATCGACTCAATCAACGACTGACTTTTTATATTGAGGGGATACGGGAAACCGCCCGAGGACAGGAAATCATCGTCTCGCGAGCACATAAAAACCTGGTGTCAGAATTGTTCCGGCGCGAGGTTCCAGAGATTCAATCCGGAGCGGTTGAGATCCGTATTTTGGCCCGTGAGCCAGGTGGACGCACTAAGCTAGCAGTAGTCAGCACGCAGTCCGGGGTTGATCCGGTTGGGGCCTGCGTTGGTCAAAAGGGGGTCCGGGTACAGGCGGTCATTAATGAGCTTGGGGGACTAGAGAAAGTTGATATTGTTCAGTTTACTGAGGAAGCTACGCAACTTATCGCGGCGTCTTTGGCTCCGGCAAAAGACATTGAAGTAATTTTGGATGAGAAAGAACACTCGGCTGTAGCAATTGTTCCTGACGATCAATTGAGTCTGGCAATTGGGAGAGAAGGGCAAAATGTTCGTCTGGCGGCAAAATTGACGGGATGGAAAATCGACATTAAGGGGAAACTCGAGGTTAAGGGTGGGAAAGCGGAGACACCAGTGCAGGCGGAGAAAGCGGAAAAGAAAGATGCAGGTGTTTTGGAACAACCAGTGGCGACCATAGCAGGTCAAGCTGATGATCAAACTCAGGCAAAAACGCCAGCTGACGACGAACAGCCGACGGAAGAGCCGACTGATCAGGAGAAAAAATTGGAAGAAAAAGCTGTTGAAGTTCAAGAGGTTGAGGAAAAAACTGAATCAGTTGAGTCTTAATTTTTAACACATGGCTCAGCTCACTCAAAAAAATAAATGGACGAAAAAAATAACAAAAAGGCATCTTTTCGCGCCCCGGTGGTCGTAATCATGGGCCATGTTGATCATGGTAAAACGACGCTTCTTGATTCAATAAGGAAAACGGATGTGGCTGCCAGAGAATATGGCGGGATTACTCAGAAAATCGGCGCATATCAAGTCAATGTTGAAGACGGGAAATTGACATTTATTGACACCCCGGGACACGAAGCCTTCACAAAGATGCGTTCCCAAGGAGCCAAAGTTGCTGACGTGGCTATTTTGGTAGTAGCGGCAAACGATTCGGTCAAGCCGCAGACAATTGAGTCAATAAAAATTATTCAGGAAGCCAAAATCCCTTATGTAGTAGCAATCAACAAAATTGATCTGCCTGACGCAAACATAGACAGGACAATTCAGGATCTGATTCGTTACGAAGTAATGGTTGAAGGGTACGGGGGGGATGTCCCGGTAGCAAAAATTTCGGCCAAAACCGGTCAGGGAATTAAGGAACTTTTGGATTTAGTCAAACTGCTTTGTGAAGTTAACGGCCTTTCAGGCTCGGCAGGAGGGGAACTTTCGGGAATTGTGATTGAGTCAAAACTGGACAAAGCCAAGGGGGCGATTGCAACCGTTATAGTCAAAGACGGTGCTATGCGAGTGGGAGAAACAGTGTTTTTTGGACAGAGTGAGACAAAAATCAGGTCACTTATTGATTATCAAGGTAAACAACTTTCAGAAGCAGAGGCTGGTATGCCGGTTGAGGTTTTGGGATTGGCCTTGGTTCCAAAAGTGGGCGAGATGGTAGCAAAGAAGGCGGTAGTTGCAACGACTGCAAGAGCGGTTGGGCTAGTATCAAACCGGAAAGAAGCAACAACTGAGAATCGTAGCGAGCAACTCCAACTAATTCTTCGGGCAGATACGGCCGGGTCTCTTGAAGCAATTTCTCTTTCAATTCCGGAAAATGTCACGGTCATTTCAGCAGAAACTGGGGATATTTCTGAAGCAGATGTGCTTCACGCTAAATCAACCCGGGGCATCATTTTGGGCTTTAATGTAAAAGTTTCAGCCTCGGCTCAAAAATTGGCAGAGTCGGAAAAAATTCTTGTCCGGACTTACAGAATCATCTATGAGCTTTTGGAGGAATTGGCTGATGCGGCAAGCGGCATGCTTGAATCCTTGCAAAATGAGGAAATTTTGGGAGTGGGCCAGATTGTGGCTGAGTTCCCTTTTGAAAAACTACGGGTAGCGGGTATCCGAGTCACTGACGGTCGTATGGCTAAGGGAGACAAAGTGAGGGTGACCCGAGCCCAGGATACTATCGGTGAAGGCAGGGTCAGGAGTCTCCGGATAGGTAAAGAAGAAGCTAACAAGGCGGAAAAGGGTAAGGAATGCGGAGTTATTATTGAACCTCAATTTGACTTTCACCTGGGAGATGCTATACTTAGTATCCGATAGGATACTAATTAGTAGCAGTTAGCGAAGCTAAGTGCGTCTAATTGCTACAACCTATAATTAACAATGACGCAAGAAGATCTCGCCCAGATTCAGAGCCTCGTAACTTCCGCACAGAGCGTGCTGGTTTTAACCCACCAAAATCCATCGGTTGACACAATGGCTTCGGTTTTGGCCATTTATCTGTCTCTATTAAAGATGGGGAAAAACGTCACGGTAGCGATGGAGTCTCAGCCTCTGGTTGAAGTTTCAAATTTGGTCGGTATTGACAAGGTGAAAACTGCGTTAGACGGAAAGAATCTTCTTATCACCTATAAGCCGTATATCTTAGGCGACTTTGAAAAGGTCTCCTACATGGAAGACGCGGGAACAACTCCAGGAGCAATTGTTGACAGCTTTAAACTGACAATTACTCCAAGGGATGGATTCGTGCCCGATCCGAAGAATTTTAACTTTTCTTACACTGGGGCAGGAACGGCGACTGATCTTATTGTGACGGTTGACGTTTTGGAGCCGACCCTTTTAGGGCGACTTTATGATGCCAATCTCTTTGCGGCGGCGAAAATAATCAACATTGACAACCACGATCCAAACAAAGACTATGGACGATTTAATTTGGTCGAGCCAGAAGCGGCCACCATCTCTGAAATTGTGACCTTTTTCTTGAGAGCAATTAACGTTCAGCTTGATGCGGATATTGCTAATAATCTTTATCAAGGAATTGTTCAGGCTAGCCAGAACTTCCAATCGGCAAAAGTAGCGGCAGCAACGTTTGAAGCCGCGGCAATTTGTCTTCGAGCTGGAGCCAAACAATGGGCTTTTCAACCGATGGCGGGACAACTGCAGTCGATTCCAATGACACAGCCACAGCCAGTTCGATCACAACCAATGGCTCAGCCGGTGCAAAATGATAACTCATTGCCCCAGCAACAAGCAGTGCCGGCCGATTGGACCCAACCAAAAGCCTATCGAGGAACTTCAACAGTGTAAGTTCTTGCTAGACAAAGAGCCTCCGTTAGGCTAGAATGACTCTTGGTATATAACACTCTTAATTGAAATGCCGTTAGCATCTGACGATAAGAAAAAAATCATTGAAAAATACGCCCAAGGAAAGAGCGACACTGGTTCTCCGGAAGTCCAGATTGCCCTTCTTTCCCACCGCATCGGCAAGTTAACGGACCATTTGAAGAAGCACAATCATGATGTTCACAGCCGCCGAGGTCTTTTGACCATTGTGTCCAAACGCCGACGTCTGTTAAACTATCTTTCGAAGAAGGCAAACAGCAGATACCAACAAATCGTTGCGACTCTTGGGTTGTCCAAGTAATTCGAACTTAAAAGAATATTGAATCAAGAATAGAAGAATTCTGCACACCTATTAAATAAGAAATTAAAATGGG
>CAYPLU010000016.1:9254-17287 GCA_964411775.1 uncultured Gammaproteobacteria bacterium
ATAGTCGCTATTTGCAGATTGTTGCAACACTTGGATTGTCCAAGTAAGAGCAGAATATTGAACTTTAAGAATGTAGAATTTCTTCTAAATTCTTCGATGAGATATTCGAGTCAGAACAATTAATAAACTGTCGAAGACTTCGACAAACTCGAAAAAAATGATTAAGAAAACAATAAAAAAAGAAATTGATATAGCGGGAAAGCCGCTCATTTTAGAAATTAATAAAGTTGCGCCACAAGCCAATACCTCTGTTATTGCGCGTCAGGGTGACACCGAAATTTTGGTTACCATTATGCTTGGAGCTGAGAAACCGGCTTATGATGGCATTCCCCTAACCGTTGACTTTGTTGAAAGACTTTATGCCGGAGGGCTAATTAAGGGATCAAGGTGGGTTAAAAGAGAAGGTAAAGCAAGTGACGAGGCCATTTTGACCTCGCGAATGATTGACCGATCAATCCGACCGTTGTTTCCGAAAGATATGGTTAACGAGGTTCAGGTAATCGTGACGCTTTTATCAACCGACGGGCAACACGACCACGACCTAATTGCCTTAAACGCCGTTTCAGCGGCGCTTTCCGTTTCTAATATCCCCTGGAAAGGTCCAATTGGGGCCGTCCGAGTTGGATTTATAACAAACGAGGAAAAAGGTGAAATTATTAATCCCCTAGTCTCTGAAATGGAGTTTTCGGATCTTGATTTAGTCGTAACGTCAGACCGCGAAGGCGTAATTATGCTTGAGGCCGGAGCAAAACTTTTGCCTGAAGATAAGATCCTCTCGGCAATTAACCTGGCTCATGAAGAAAATTTGCGAATTATTAAAGCAATTGCCGAGATTCAAAAAGAAATTGGCGTTGACAAATATCCATACACTCCTGTGAGTCTTGACCAAGAACTTTTGCATGAGGTTGAGAAAGCCCATAAAAAGGAATTGGAACCGTTAGTGGCTATTTCTGATCCGGCCAGCAAGATGGATGGAGCAAGAGTCGAAGAACTCAAAAAAGCGGTTGCGGAGAAGTTTTCTGATAGTGCCAGTAAGAGTCAGATTCCGCAAATTGTTGATTACCTCATTAAAAAAATCCTCCGAGAAAAAACACTGTCGACAAAAAAGCGAGTTGACGGACGCAGTCTGACAGAAATTAGGCCAATTTCAGCCGAAGTCGGGCTTTTACCGAGAACTCACGGATCGGGTCTTTTCCAGCGCGGACTGACACAGGTTTTATCGGTAGCAACTCTTGGTAATCCAAACATGGAGCTTTGGATTGAAACGGCCGAAGGGATGGAAGAAAAAAGATATATTCATCACTATAATGCCGCGCCGTATTCAACCGGAGAAGTTGGCAGAAATAGTGCCGGGCCAGGACGACGAGAAATTGGCCACGGAGCCCTCGCAGAAAGAGCCCTTTTGGCAGTTATTCCCTCAGTTGAAGTTTTCCCTTACACCATTCGCGTTGTCTCTGAAGTTATGTCACAAAACGGATCAACGTCCATGGGATCGACCTGCGGATCAACTCTCGCTTTAATGGATGCCGGGGTGCCTCTACTGGCCCCAGTTTCTGGGGTAGCCATGGGGCTCGTGGCTGAAAGCCAAGAAAATTACGTCATTTTAACCGACCTTCGAGGCGAAGAGGACTTTCATGGAAACATGGATTTTAAAGTTACAGGGAGTGAACAGGGAGTGACGGCAATTCAACTTGACATTAAGCTTGGTGACAACTTCCGAGGACTGTCAATGAAGATGGTTAAGGAAATTTTGACACAAGCAAGAGTAGGGCGATTGGAAATTTTGGAAAAGATGCTTAAGGTCATTCCACAAAGTCGAAACCAAGTCAGTCAATACGCGCCAAAGGTAGTCACCATTCAAATCCCAATTGATAAGATTGGTGAACTAATTGGCCCAGGAGGACGAAACATCAAAAACATTATTGCCACAACGACAGCCGCAGTTGATGTGGAGGATGACGGAGTAGTTACAATCTCATCAATTGATGCTGATGCGGTCGCTCGCGCAAAGGAGTGGATTGAAGGAATGACCCGAGAGGTTCAGGTGGGGGAAGAGTTTGAAGGCGAAGTGAAGCGAATTTTGAATTTTGGAGCCTTCGTTGAGTTCCTTCCAGGCAAAGAAGGCCTGGTTCACGTCTCAAAAATGACGGCTGGGTTTGTGAACAACCCGGAAGAGGTGGTTCATGTTGGTGATAAAGTCAAAGTTAAGGTAATGGAAGTTGACGAAATGGGACGAATTAATTTGGCGATGTATTGGGGTCCAAAAGAACAATCAGATTCAGGATTCATGAATCAAGATTCAGGAGCACCACGGAGAGAATTTTCTCCAAGACCTGGATTTGGCGGTGGAAATCGCGGAGGCGGCTTTAGACGCCCTGGTGGCGGAAATCGTGGTGGCAATGACCGAAGCGGAGGGCGAAGAGACAGATATTAAACTCCCCTAAGACGCCTTGCGGCCTTCTAATTTTGTTATACTGAAACTGAATATTTTCTGCCATGGATCAAATAGCATTTCCTGAAATTGCCCAACTCGAACAGAAACTTCTGGCGGCTCAACTGCCGGCGGATCTTTTGGAAAAAGCTAAAGGAATGGTTATTCGCCTGGATCGGATTGCCAAAATGGGCGGTAATTACGCGAGTGAATTTGATAATGCCAGTAGATATATTGAGTGGATTATTTCTTTACCTTGGAACTCCCGGTCGCAAGACACGATTGATCTTCATAATGCTGATGTTTGCCTAAATCGGAATCATTACGGGCTTAAGAGTATCAAGGACAAAATTTTGGAGTATTTGGCGGTTTTAAAACTGGAACTTAACAAGTCAACCGGACAGGCCGATCAGATAAGAAAGTTCAATCGGGCGCCAATAATTGCCCTTATTGGCTTGGTTGGAACCGGTAAAACAACCCTGGCTTATTCAATCGCGGAAGCGATGGGAAGAAAGTTTGCCCGGATTCCGTTTGGAGGAATTGGAGATGCACTTTACCTCCGGGGACAATCACGGGCTTATGCGGATGCGGAACCAGGGGCAATCATCAAAGCTCTGCGGCAAGCGAGCACAAAAAATCCGGTTATTTTGCTTGATGAAATTGACCGGGTGGCTGAGGAAGCACGATCAACAATTATGGGAGTGTTGGTCGAACTTCTTGATCCGGAACAAAATAGTCGCTACACCGACCACTATATTGATTACCCGTTTGATCTTTCAGAAGTACTTTTTGTGGCGACGGCCAATAACACCACTCACATTAGTACGGCCGTCATGGACCGACTAGAACCAATGATGATGCCATCATATTCTGATGAGGAAAAAATAACTATCGGTAGAGATTTCGTTTTGCCAAAAATTGTGGCGGAAACAGGACTTCCAGAAAACGCTCTTCATTTTGAAGGCGATATTTGGACCAAAATTGTTCGTCCGCTTGGATTTGACGGCGGAATCCGAACGCTTGAAAGAACCATTAATAATATGGTCCGAAAGGCGGCAAAAGACATAGTCACAGGAAAAAGTAGTCAGGTGGTCATTAACGAAAATAATGTTGGGGATTTCTTACCAAGCTAGATTTAGAGTAGAATGGCCGAAATGACAGCTGAAGAAAAACGTAAAGCGCTTTTTGAAATTGCAAAGGAGATCGAAACGACAAAAGGAGGACCTCTTAGGGCCCCGGGGGTAAACGCAGTCCCCGGAGAAGGGAATCCGGAGGCCGAGATTCTATTTATTGGCGAAGCTCCTGGTTTTACCGAAAACCAGATGGGACGGCCGTTTGTAGGTGTTTCTGGAAGACTTTTGCGTAAAAACTTGGTAGCCAATGGCTGGAAGGAGGATGACGTTTATATAACCAACATCGTTAAGTTTCGGCCACCGGAAAATCGTGACCCACTTCCTTCTGAGATTGAATTTTTCCGAATATTTTTGGACAAACAAATTGAAATTGTTTCTCCAGAAATTATTGTGACATTGGGAAGGTTTTCAATGTACAAGTTTTTTGGGGAAGGAGTTTCCATCAGCAAAATTCACGGGTTACCAAGAAAAATTGAATGGAATGGTCGACAGATTACCGTTTTTCCCATGTATCACCCAGCGGCGGCTCTTCGTCAAGGGTCGGTCTTACGAGATTTTGAAAGAGATTTTGCGAAGCTGCGGGTAATGGTTGATGGATCGAAGCAGCCTGCAGCTGCTACACAAAAACCGGAACCAAAGGAACAACAACTGGGACTCATTTAGAAAAATATTTACTTAATAATTGACTGATGGAACTAAATTCTTTTAAAAAACTTCGGATTGTGTCCCTTGGCGGAATTGAAGTCACCCGCAACATGCACGTTTATGAAACCGAGAGGGACATTATTATCGTCGATTGCGGAATTGGTTTCCCGGACGAAAATATGCCAGGAATTGATTTAATTATTCCTGACATTTCTTACCTAGCCGACCGGATGCACAAAATTCGAGCCGTGTTTTTGACTCATGGCCATGAAGATCACCGGGGATCACTGCCATATATTTTGCCGAAACTACCAAATATTCCGATCTACGGCACAAAACTTACTCTGGGTTTGGCAAAAATAAAGTGTGAGGATGCGGGGGTAAAGGCGGACTGGCGAGAAGTGAGCTTTGAAGATACGATTTCGGCAGGCGAGTTTTCTGTTGGTTTTGTGCATGTTACTCACTCTATTCCCGATGCGGCAAATCTTATTATCAAATCTCCCGCCGGCGTAATTTATCATGGTTCTGACTTTAAGTTTGACTGGACTCCGGTTGACCACTTTCCAACTGAGGTACAAAAAATTGCCAAGGCCGGTAGTGACGGGGTAACGCTTTTTTTAACTGACTGCCTGAGGGTAGAAAGGCCGGGATACACTTTGTCAGAACAAGTGATCGAACAGACCTTCGAGAGCCAGATTCAAAAATGTCGGGGAAAATTCATCATAACAACCACCGCGTCAAACATTAGTCGGATCCAGCAGGGAGTTAACGTTGCTTTGAGACACGGGCGAAAAATTGCTTTTGCCGGGAGAAGCTTTGAAAAAAACGCGGAAGCGGCTGTGCGGCTTGGATATTTAACGTTACCTAAACAGTTGATTATTAAAACGGAGGAAGTTGAGAGATTTCCCGCAAACCAAGTAATGATTTTTGCTGCCGGGTCGCAGGGCCAGGATAACTCGGCTTTGTTTAGAATTGCCAATGGAGAACACAAGATCAAGATTCGGGAGGGGGATTTTGTTATTTTCTCACAAGACCCAATTCCCGGAAGCGAAGGGACGGTTGGGGAACTAATTAATACCCTTATTAAGGCCGGGGCTGACGTCTATTATTCGGCTATTTTGGACGAGCTGCACGTTTCCGGACATGAAGCGGCTGATGGACTTAAACTAATGCTTAACCTGGTAAAGCCAAAATATGTTTGGCCAATTGGGGGGGAACTGCGGCAAATTAAACACTACGTGCGGATGGCTAAAGGAATGGGTTACCGCGACAAACAAATTATTACTCCGACTGAGGGGCAGATTGTCGAGATTGAAAACGGCGAGGTCAGGGTTAATGGCCATACTGAGGTGAAAAATATCCTCATTGACGGCTTGGGAGTTGGCGATGTGGGTAATGTGGTTTTGCGGGACCGAAAAACGATGGCAGAGGACGGAATCGTCATGGTGGTGGTGCCGTTTGAGAAATCCAGTGGTGACATAGTTTCCGAAATTGATCTGGTCACACGAGGATTTGTTTATGTAAAGGAGTCAGATGAGCTTATTAGCAATGCTAAACTGATTGTAGGTAAAATTGTTTCAGACGGTAAAGGAGCCTCTGAGTGGCGATATATACGACGACAGATAGCTGAAAGGCTGGAAGACTTCTTTTTTAAAGAAACGAGGCGGCGACCACTTATTTTGCCGGTTATTGTCGAGGTCTAGAAGACGGAAACCTCCTGTAAATGCTACAATTAATTGACCAAATTTGTCGGTTTTTTAAAAAATGGCAAGACGAAAAGGACTAGTAAAATTCAAACTGAAGAAGCAAACGATTTATTCGCTTGTTTCGATCACTCTTCTTGGACTTTCGGGGCTTTTAGTTATTGCCAGTGTGTTTCCGGAAGGCGGCTTATTATTGCGGGTTAACAACTTCTTTGGAATGTACTTTGGATGGGGACGATTTTTGATTGCAATTACTCTGGTTCAAGTGGCCCTATTTTTTTCAAAAGTTAAACTTGGCCTGGCAAAACCGAGCGCCATTATTGGCTATTTTTTGATTATTTCCTCCTTAATCGGACTCACAGTTTCCGGGAAAATGGGGCAGGTAATCTTTACGACAATTTACTCGGCCTTGCCTCTAGGGGTAGCGGTATTTTTTGTACTTCTTCTTTTAGCTCTTTTAGGATTAACAGTGCTTTTAAACCTGTCTCTTGGGGAAGTTTTTTCGATTGTTCAATCAACTTTTCAGGGGATTAAAGAATTTTTTCAGAAATTATTTCACTTTTCAAAAAAACCGATTCCAGTATTTGTTAAAGACAGCTTGGTGAAACCGCAAGTTATCGATCAGAAACTAACTCCGGGGCAGATGCCACTTGAGAATAAGAAACCAATAATCGAGAACGGCGGCGATTCCAGTCATTTGGGAGCAAAAGGTTTGGCCCCGGCTAATGCCGCTGGCATGGCGACAAGATTAATCCAAAATGAAGAGGGTGAAACTACCGTTTGGGAATATCCCTCACTTTCGCTTTTGTCTGATTCAAGTGGCGGAAGCGCTGACCGAGGAGATATTAAACAGAACGCGACGATAATTGAAAAGACACTAGAGTCATTTGGACTGACGGCCCGAGTGGCCGAGGTTAATAAAGGTCCGGCCGTCACGCAGTATGCTTTGGAAATTGCTCTGGGGACAAAACTTTCAAAGATTACGACGCTAACAAATGATCTGGCTTTGGCTCTGGCAGCTCCGGGGCAAATCCGTATCGAGGCACCAATTCCGGGTCGGGCGCTGGTAGGGATTGAGATTCCGAACCGAACGCCAGAATTTGTCACCGTGCGAAAGATTTTGGAGTCAGAAAAAATGCAATCGGCCAAGAGTAAACTGGCAGTCGCACTGGGACTTGATGTTTCGGGAGAACCAAAAGTAGCTGACCTAGCTAAGATGCCGCACGTGTTGATCGCAGGATCAACGGGATCGGGAAAATCAGTTTCAATTAATGCCTTTCTGGCGTCACTTCTCTTTAGGAATTCACCGGCGGAACTTAAACTGATACTGGTTGATCCAAAAAGAGTTGAATTGTCGCTTTATAACGGTATCCCCCATCTTTTAACACCAGTTATTGTTGATGTTGACAAGGTTTTGTCCTCCCTTAAGTGGGCGATGTCTGAGATGGATCGGCGCTACAAACTTTTTGCTTCCGTTGGTGTGCGAAACATTGAAGGCTATAACGAACTGGCTGGTTTCCAAGCACTGCCTTATCTGATTATTGTGATTGACGAGATGGCAGACGTAATGATGTTTGCGCCAGTAGAAGTTGAAGATGCAATCTGTCGTTTAGCGCAAATGTCTCGAGCCACCGGAATTCACTTGGTGCTTTCGACACAGCGGCCAAGTGTAGACGTTATTACCGGGCTTATTAAGGCAAACATTCCCTGCCGAATTGCCTTTAATGTTACATCAATGACCGATTCTCGGGTCATTATTGACTCGCCGGGAGCGGAAAAACTTCTTGGTAAAGGTGATATGCTCTACATCCCTCCTGACCAAAGTAAACCGTCAAGAATCCAGGGAGCCTTCATTTCTGATAGTGAGGTCCACCGACTGGTCGATTACCTGAAGAGTAAGGGTGGCCCGGCTCAATATACAGAAGAGGTGACAACCATGCCAATGGGCTACCAAAAAGGTGGCCACAGTAGTGGGAAATCGGGCAATGCCGACGGAGGGGATCCGTTTATCGACGAAGCAATCAGAGTCGTTTGTCAATATGATAGGGCTTCAGCCTCGCTATTGCAAAGGAAGCTATCGGTTGGGTATGCCCGGGCGGCCAGAATTCTTGATACCCTAGA
>CAYPLU010000017.1:0-15633 GCA_964411775.1 uncultured Gammaproteobacteria bacterium
AACAGTTGATGGCGAAAATTAAAGACGATTATCTGCTAATACCCCAAAAGGATGACAAGGCAAAATTAAACATTCTGATTAAAAAAAAAATCCTTTTCAAAAAAAAGACGGATTGCCAAAATCAGGGGCAGTAAAAAAGCCATGTAGTGCAGTTCGACTGCTAGACCGCAAAAAAGGCCAGCCAGAAATAGGCGGCGGCGAGTGAACAGGCCGATTCCCAGAACGGCAAAGAGAGGTACGAGATTTGGATTCCAAGCGGCCTGGCTTGAAGAAATCAACCAAGGAAAAACGGCGGCAAAAAATGTTGCGGTGAGATTTTTGGTAAAGACGGCTACGAGAATTACAGCAATAACACTAAGAATGGCGGTCCAATAGTAGGTGGCGAGAGGGTCGAAGTTACTTAAAAATAAAGCGGGAGCATTAATATAGTAATGAAGGGGGCCAAAGAAAATTGTCTTGCCGCCAACGGTCGTTTCCGGACCGATAAGAGTGAACTTGCGGGAAACAATCATTTCCCGAAGACTTATCATATCCCGGGCAGAGTCATATCCAAAAGTCGCAGTTTGGCCCAGGTGATAGAAACGAAGGAGACAAGCTAACCCAATAATGAGGAGAAAGACAAAATTTCGGCGCATGAAACTAAAATTTTCCGATTGGCCCGGTGTTTTTTAAAATTAACCAGTGGGTCAACCGTAGAAAATCAAGACCCCGCCAGGTGGCCAGAAGGTAACCAGCAAACAGAATGACAACTGATAAATTGAGAATGGCAATTTCTCCTAAAATAATGGCCGGACCAAAGAGAGAAACGGCCAGGTACTGACTGGAAATGTGTTCTGGCATTAGGAAATGAGGAGCGGCTCCACCAAAAAACCATAAGACACCAAAAATGAAAAGCCGCCAGTTTTTTCGCCGGTTCTTATAACGGACAACAAAATATAACATGGCAATTAAGAAAATGGAGATTCCAACCCAGAGGATGGCGTCTTTATCTCTTTGCACGGCTTCCGGGAGATTAATTAGGCGGAAAAGATACCATTTAACCGTACTTAAATTGACGAGTCCTAAATGGATTGTGTAGTCAGAGTCTTTTGGCACTCCTACCAAGAAATAACGCCAGACGCCTAAGAAAAATGTGAGACCTGTCAGAATAATAAATCTCACTCCAGGCCAACGTTTTCTTAACCAATCCGTGAGGATAAAGAGCCCAGGCAAAACAAAGCCGAGTTCGTTACTTCCTAAGGCAAGGGTTACTGACATGGCAGAAACAATAAACCACCACCTAGATTTTTTCTGGTAAGCAAGAACAGAAAGAAACATAAAAAGCGACCCAAGGACCAGGTAAGATTTGGCAATCCAGTAGAAATCGCCAAACAAAGAAACGTTGGTGGCATAAAAAAGAGTCGCTAGTAAAGCGCGTCTGTTGTTTTCCAGAAAGGTCTTTGCCAGGGCAAAGAAGCAAAACAAAGTGGCGGCGAAGGCCAGGAACAAGATTAAGTGATACCCGAAGGGGTTTGTTCCGGAAACGGCTTTGCCAAAACTATAAAAGAGGTTAATAGCCACAGGGCGATAATATGGCCAGTCGGCCGGGGGTGTAAGAAAGTTGGCGTTTTCACTAATAATACGAAAGTGAATTTTGTCATCTTGGAAGAAACGAGAGTTCCATGAGTCGTAATAAATAAACGCCACGAGCAATGAGATTAAAACTAGGACGAGATGGACTTTTTTTATCATAAAAACTTGAGGCGCATTTGAAATAACTCCCAATAGGACTTGACGATAACGTTTAATCTGTTCCCGGTTGGTTTCCCCCCCTGACGGGGTAGATGACGGACGCCGACCTGAGTAATTTTCTTACCGGTGTGACGCAGTTTGATAGCGAGCTCAGCGTTGATCATGGCTCCCCTAGTGGAGGTCAAGGGCAGAACAGCTTTAAGGGCGGTGCGACGAAGAAGTTTGAAGCCGCAGTCAAGGTCACGAAGGGTGAAGCCGAAAATGAGAAAAATACTTAGTTGCCAGATTTTAGCAAAAATTTTCCGATAGAAAGGATCATCCCGGCATATCCGGTAGCCCCAAACAGCGTCGGCAGTTTTCACTGCCTCCAAAAACTTTTCGACATCGGCAAAATCAAACTGCCCGTCGGCATCGGTATAGCAAATGAGGTCATTTTTTGCAGCAGCAAAGCCGGCGCGCAGGGCCATGCCATACCCCCCATTAGGCTGATCGATTAATCGAACCTGATTATTTTTTTTGATCATTTCTCTAACCACGTCCCCAGTATGATCACGCGAGCCGTCATTAATGACAATAATTTCCCACAGGAGTGGGAGTGTTTTTAAGACCGAAACGGCGCATTCGACGGTTTTTTTGATGTTGGCTTCTTCGTTGAAGGCAGGGAAGAAAACTGTTAAGGAGGGCCGATTTTTACTTTCCATGGCCGATACGTTCATACTCTGCTAATGTTTGAGTGGCAACTTTCGTCCAGGAAAAAAGCGATAACTGCTTTGTGCCACTGCCAATTAGCTTAGCGCGAAGTGTCTTTGAAAGCGAGAGGATTCCGTGGATTTTTTGAGAAATATCGGTTTCCGATTCAGGGTTGACATAGACGGCGGCCTTTCCACCAACCTCAGGTAGGCTTGATCTATTTGAAGTGATGACAGGAACACCACTAGCAAAGGCTTCTAGGAGAGGCACCCCGAAACCTTCATAGAGGCTTGGGTAGACAAACACTTGGGCGCCGGCGTAAAGAGCGGGTAAATCCGACTGAGGGACGAAACCAAGAGTAACGACATTATTATTAGTTCCGGATAAGTTGCCTTTGTCTCCCCATCCATATTTGCCGGCAAGGACCAGTTTTGTCTTAGTTTGTTTTAACATGTTAAAGGCGTTAATTAATCGGGAAAGGTTTTTTCGAGGCTCTTTTGTCCCAACAGCCAGGACATAGTTTTCCGGTAGGTGATATTTTTGGCGGACGGTGCTTATTTGATTGATCTTTTCTTTGGCTGTAAGGCGACTAAAAGACATGAAGTCGTCGCTTACGGCAAGAGGGATGACACGAATTTTATCCGGGCTAATCGAGAGAGTCTCAATAAGGTCGCGCTTAGTACCGTTTGAGTCAACCAAAACACAGTCAACTTCCTTTTTAACCCAATGGAGACGACTTTTCTGGGTATCAACAATACTTGGAATAATAGAAAAATTTTGCCAGTTTAAACCAATTTTTGAAGTCGAGGATTCCGGTGTTTTGTAAACAACCAGGTCGTGGACGGTCGTTATTTTTTTTGCCCGGGTTGGCGGCTGGACCCAGTCGGAGGAGTGGAAAACGTCAATTTTTCCAATCAATCTTTCGATTTTTACATGATGGATTTTATTCCAGACAAGATCGGTAAATGTGGGGGGGAGATTTAGAAAAACTGTCTTAAAAACGGCCCCCTGTTTTTTGAGATCTTCAGCAAAATCTTCTAACACTTTTTTTTGCCTGAGACTGGTTCCAAAGAGGATAAATTCATGGCGTTTTGCCTGTTCAAGACTTAAAAGCGATTTAACGAGATTTCTTGTATAAGTAGCGACACCGGTTCCCGGGAAAACAATTTGGCTAATATCAATGGCGATTTTCATTGTTTATTTTTCATAAATCCAGGTAATTAAGCCATTAAAATTCTTTTCAGCAACTTTTTTAAAACCAGAGGTTTCAAGGGTGCTTTTTTCAACGTTTTTCGGGTCAAACACCTCTTGAACATATCTTAACAGGTAGACTCTCTTTACTGAATCGAGATTAATGTTCGTTAGATCTTGGCGAATAATAAATGGTTTGTAATACTCAATCGGGGCATCTTGAGCGAGACTTGGCATGAGAACAATGCCGGGGAAACGACTAACCTGGTTTGAAAATGAACGCCAGTCCTCACGGAAAAATCTGGGATTTAGGTTGAACCAAGCAAGACTGAAAATGGCGATTAAAACAGCTCCGGTAGTAAATAGCTTTGATTTATGGCTCCCAATGGCAACTAATATTAGAAGGGCTGGCACGACAAAGAGGAAACGAAAGTAAGACAGAACAGGAACCTTAGTAGAGATGACAAGGCCCAGTAAAATTGGCAGGGCTAACCATAACCATATTTTTTGGGAGAACCCTTTTAAGGCAAGGGCCAGGTAGAGCGCCACACCGCTGCCAAAAACCATGGCATAGGCAAATTTATCAGTAAGAGAGATGCGGCCGAAAACGAATTTGACAGGGAATAATCCGATATTTTTAAGCGTGACGCGTCCAAGAAGATCGCCCCAAGTGCCGCTGCCAGCAGAGAGGCTATTATTTATTTGACTAATGAGGAAAGGAAGCCAAGGAGTGATAACTAAAATGGCGATTCCAGTCCATTTAAGAACGGCTCGCTTATTTTCGGCAACCAGTAGGTAGACGGGAATCATAAACCAGGGAAGATAATCGGTGTAAAGAGAGGCTGACAAAAAAAGAAGGTACCAGAATGGTCTTTTTTTAATTAAAAACCAAATCGCCCCGGAAACTAAAAAGGTAACCAGGGAATACATTCGTGCTTCCTGAGAATAATAAACAAGAAGCGGGTTTATGGCGATAAGAAGAGCAGCAATTAGACCAGCTTTTTTTGATACCAAGTGTTTAGCGATTAGATAGCCAAAGATAATGGTGCCGCAACCAAAAATGACTGATGGAAAGCGAAGGGAGACTTCGCTAAATCCAAAAAAACCAGACCACAGTTTTAAGAAAAGATAGTATAGGGGTGGGTGAAAATCGCTTTTTGAAAAAACGGTAATAATTTGGTCGAACGAGAGTCTTTGAATAGTGACAGCAGAGATGGCTTCGTCGAGCCAAAATGACTGGTTGAGATTAATTAACCGGATTAAAAACCCCAGAATGACAATTAAAATTAACATATTATCTGGCCGTATTTTTTATAAAAAAAGATTCACTGACGCTACAAAAGAGGCCAAAATCGTAGATTAATCGAAAGATTAAGAAGCGAGGTTTTTTATATTGAATTGCTTTTAAGAGTCCGATAAATACGCCGGAAAGGGGGTTATGAATAATTAGGGCATGAAACTGCCGGACGAGGTTACCGGTCATTAGTTCTCCGCGGCCGATCCACCTGGCCTGGCGGTAAATTTCCATTAACGAAGCCGGAGCGCGATGATAATATCTGGCAGCAACGGGAGTTGGCAGACGGTTTAATTTCTCAGCAATAGTCCAATCATCGGTATAGCCAACATTTGTTGCGAAACCACCAACGGAGAGAAACTCTCTTCTACGAATTGCCCGATAGGGTAAGTGACTATGGGACTTGGCCAGGCGGGAAATATTTTGGTGAGCAATCGGGGCCACCCTTTGTTCGAGACTTTCGATAGCGTACTTAAGGGAAAGATAGAAACGTGAGGAAATTGAGTTATCTTCTGATTTCAACGCTTTTTCCTGTTGTTGGAAGAAATTAAGATTCCAGCAGACGGCCCAAGGATTATTTGAGTTAAGGAGGAGTTCTTCGGTTGAATAGGTTCCAAGAGATTCCCTTCTTATTATTGGACTAGTTAGATCTTTGAGGAAGGCTTCATCGAATTCCATATCGGCATCGACAAAAACCAATATTTCACCTTTTGCCTTTGAGGCTCCAAAGTTCCTTGCCGCGCCAGGACCAAGATGGTTTTGAGTTAAAAGACTGAGATTTTTCAGTTTTCCTTTTTGCTGCTCAATGATTTTTTTGGTGTTATCAGTTGATCCATCATTAACCAAAATAATTTCCGTTTCGCTTATGATTGATTGTTTGGAAAGACTTTCTAAGCAGTTCTTAATAACAGACTCTTCGTTGTAAACTGGTATTATTACGCTAATCCTAGTCATACGTCTATTCTAGTTGCCAGAGCTGTGATCTGCAATTTTAAATGGGGTTTCGGTGCCCTATTGTTGTTATAGACGCAAATTAGTAGCATTACTTGAATTTATGAACCTAAATCGGGCACTTAAGGGTATCTGGTCGTTTAGTAAAAAATGGTGGTGGGGAATTGCCTATTTGGCGGGCTATTTTTTTGTTGTCAATCTGGTCGTTTTGAATCGCTTCTGGCAATATCAAGCGTTTTATATGGACCACGGGTTGTTTGATTCGGCCTTGTGGCAAATGTCCTACGGCCGAGCTCCTCTCATTGACATGGTAGAGCACTTCCCTGTCAATCAACTCGGTGATCATTTTTCACCGGTTCTATATCTCTTAATTCCACTTTACAGAATAACGGACAGTTACAACGCCATTTTGATCGCTGAGTCAATCTTTATCCTCGTAGGGCTTGGGGTGATGTTTTACTTAGCAACTAAGCTTATCCGTAGTCGCCTGATGATTTTTGCACTACTTCTTTCTTCCACATTATTCATTGGCCTTCAGAATGCAGAGATTGCTAATTATCACAACGATGTTTTTGCCATTATGACCTTGTCGTTTACTTTACTAGCGTTGACGTATAAACGCTGGGTATTTTTCTGGACATTTTTGATCTTAACAATTGGACTAAAGGAAAACTTTGCTGCCATTGGTGTGGGAATTGGCATATATTTATGGTTTAAAAATGAGCGAAGTCGGGGGACACTTGCGATTGTTCTAAGCCTGGCTTATTACCTTATCGTCGTTTTTGTTGTCATTCCACGATTTGCCGGTTTTCCTTACCTGTACGGTGCGACTAACCTCTCTGAAAACAAAATATTTTTTGGGATGTTTGATGATTTTAGAAAAATTAAGACTATGACTGTGTCACTTCTCACTTTTGGACTTTTGCCCTTTGCTTCATTGGCTTTTTTGCCGGTCTTGTTTCAAGATTGGTTTGCCAGGTTTGTTCTTAATAACGGGCCAGCAAGGTGGGACCTTGGTCTTCATTACAACGCCGTAACGACAATTCTTTTAATGTTTGGGTCAATAACGGGGGTGGCTGTGCTAGAGAAATTTTCCGCTTACAAACGGGTGGTTACAATTCATGCTGGTCTTATTATTTGTTTAGTAATCTTTTTTCATCTCAAGCTGCACGGTCCTTTAGCTTTAATTTATAACCGAGCGTTTTTGCCTCATACTCAGACCATGCGGTTTATTGACCCACTAATTAACGAAGCCAATAAACATCCACAGGGACTGATGATGGCGCAAAATAACTTGGGAGCCTATCTTACCCACCGAGAAAGAATCATGTTACTGAGAGATGACTACTTTAAATATAATCCTGACTGGATTGTGATTGATAAACGGCCGGGGCAAAATCCAAATAACTTCTGGCCCGTACCCGCAGGTAATATTGACAGTCTTGTTGCTAAACTGGCGACTGATTCTGCATATACTAAAATTGCTGTTTCGGATGATCAGTTAATCTTTCAGCGGGTTCATTAGATTTGGCAGAACTGAGTTTTTAGAGAGTTTTTAAGAGTTCCTCATATTTTTGCGATACCGCATTCCAGGAGAAGTTTTTTGATTGATTTACTGGCTGATTCCCCCATTTTTTGGAAAGGGCACTGTTTATCGCTTGGGAGTATTGATCGATATCTTCGACGTTAGTGAAAATGCCGCCGTCGCCGACGATTTCCTGACGGGCAGAATCGTTTGGGGCAACTACCGGCTTATTTGTCGCCATCGCCTCAAGATAGGCAATTCCAAATGATTCAGCCGGTGTTGGAGCCATGGTAAAGACGTTACAGGCGGCGTAGAAGCTTGGGGTGTCATCGTGTTTAACAGAATCAATCTTGAAGCGATTTGGCAACAGTTTCATAGCTAGGTTTTCCAGTTCTTTCTTTTGGTCTCCAACGCCTAAAACAAGAAGGCTGGCGTTTGTTTTGGCAACAGCCTTAATGGTTAGATTGATACGCTTGTTTTTTTCAAGAGCAGCAACGCAGAGAACCAGGGGACTTGGTAACTTAGTAATGGCTGGTTTAACCTTAGGATTAAACCTTTCAGAATCAACACCATTTGGAATTTTCTCAACCCTGGTTCCAAAAGAGTTTTTTTTAGCCCAACTTTCTTGGTAACTGGTTAAGGAAACAAAAACGTCGGGATGCATTAGAAGATTGATTCGGTCATCCCAGCCTGGACCAGACTGTCCGGGGATAACTAGTTTCTTATGATTTTTAATCGTCCAGGTTTTTGACAAGAAACTTTGCCAGCCGGAATTTGTGGCAATAATTACGTCGGTATCTTTAGGTATTTTTACGAGAGCTTTTTGGGTAAATTCCTTTATTTTTAAACTCCAGTAATTGAGGTAGAGTCTTTTACCGGGATTGAAATCTGCCCGACCATCCAGGTGAACATTTGGAGTATCCCAATTAATATTCATTGGTACCATAACTTTATTTAATGTTTTTGTAGAGTGAGACAAATCAGATCCGGCCTGGAAAATAGAGACTTCGTTTGTTTTTGACAAGCGAGAGGCAACCTCAGACACATAGGTCTCAAGACCACGATAAATCTGGCCGCTGTAGAAACTTAGAAAAACAATTTTCATCGACGAATATTTTTGAGTCCAAGAATAACTTTACCAAGCGACTTTTTCCATAAGGGCATTTTTTTTAAAGGGTCGGCAACGATTTGGGGCTTGGCTTTTGAAAAAAACACTTCTGGGAGGTCGGATTGGTTTTCGATGGCAATTCCCGTTTCTAATTTAACTTTACGCCAGCCTTTTGTTACTGAAGGACTGTTTGTCCGTGGTAAGAAGGTCATATGCCAATAATAGTCATCAAAAAAGGCCAGGTGCTCATCCAGTTTATTTACGGGAAGACCGGATTCGTCACACCAAGATTCTAAAGGATAGTCCCCTGCCCAGTGAAATCCAGGGAGTTTTCGATAGGCCCGGATGCTCAGATTTCCCTTCCGTCCGAGAATTTCATAACGGCCGGCGGATTCAGCCTGGTAGTGAAAGACATCACCAACGCAGTTTCTGGTTTTGGTAGCAACGGCCCAAATTTTTTTGGGTTGCTTTTGGAGAAAAAGTAAGAGATTGTGGAACGTTTTATTGTTCCACACTTCGTCGCCGTCAAGAATTAAAAACCAATCGGTTTTTGTCTCGTTAACCATTTCATTTCTAATATTTGTATGTTCGCGCGGGGTGTTAGCAGAGACTTTCTTGTAGACGAGCTTAGATGATTTTATTGAAGAGATAATTTTAGCGGTGTTGTCAGCGGAATTATCGTCATAAACAAGGATTTTTGAGGCTTTATCAAGGACAGAGTTAAGACTAAACCATATCCAGTTTTCTTCATTTTTGACCAGTGAATGAGTAGTGACATTAATCATGTTTGGTGAAAAAAAGGTAGACAGTGGAAAAATATATCAAACTTACAAGACTAGTTATGACAAAAACTGAGGCGGCACCAATTGATCCAAATCTTGGGACAAGGATGAGATAACTTACTAAGGCGACAACCAGTTGAAACAGTCCATTAATAAAGTATGTTTTTGCTTTCCCGTAGTGGTAGAGGATTGTTGATCCGAACGGTCCGGTTAAAATAAAGACTGACATGCCAATGAGGAGAACCTGAAAAGTATTTGTCGCAACTAAATATTTATCGCCAAGGAGTCCAAGAACCAGACTGGCAAAGGGAATAAGTATAAGTGTTCCTATAGAGGCAATTGAGGCAATGACTAAGTAATTCCGGAAATGGTCTTTTGAAGAGGCAAGCTTAGGGGCGAATACAGAATCAAGGGATGAGGCAACCTGGGGAAAAATTGTGGAAATTTTTTGAGCGGAAGAGTAAAGACCAGCTTGGAATGGACCAGCGAGAGAGAAAACCAAAAGATTATCAATTTTTGCTGAAACGGCAGAAAGGATAAAAGAAGCTCCTGACCAGGAGCTAAAGGTTTTCACCTCTTGGACTGTTTCTCTTAACCCGCGAAAATTTATTTTCGCATCGGGGAAACTTTTAATCAAAAGAATAATTCCTAAAGTTATGGCTGCAAAGTTGGAAATGACAAAGATAAGTAGTGAAGACTCGGCTGTCAGGAGAGTGCCGACGACGATCACCAACAACAACCTAAACGAATTGCCAAAAATGTTTGTTGCAATGTAAAAAGAGTATTTTTGCTTAGCCAGAAACGATTGGGTCACTAGATAAAGTGAAAGAAGCGAGACGGCAATAAAAGCGGCCGGGAAGAAGTTCGTTGAAAAAATGACGCTAGCAATGGTAGCAATGATTAAAAACAAAGTCCCGGCGAGAAGGCGCTGAATCACACCAAGGCTTAAAATTGGTGAGAGGTTTTTGCCTCCGAACTTAATTACGCTGGGGTCGATTCCCCAATCGCCAAGGTCAGCAGCCAGAATGCCAAGGGCGAGAATGAAGGAAAAATAGCCAAACGAACTTATAGAAAGATTACGAGCAACTAAAATGTAGAAGACTAAACCCAAAAGGGAGTTAGTAATCGTTCCAATGGTTAAGGAACTACTCTCGTGAAGGAGCTTATTACTGATTAAGGATTTAGTTAACTTCAGCACGTTTTTAACTTAATCTGATTGTATCAGCTGATGATACAATTTAGCTATGTTACGACTACGAAAAATTGTCCCTTATCTACTTATCGTTGGTTTTGCGATTCCCCTATTATGGCCTCTTCTACATCCCGGGTTTTTTGTTTCTGATGACGGGGAATGGATGATTATCCGCTTGGCGGCATTTAACCAGACTCTTAAAACCGGGCAGTTTCCCGTCCGTTTCTTAGAAACCTTAAACCATGGGTATGGTTATCCAGTCACAAACTTTCTATATCCCTTGCCGTTTTATTTAGGAGTGGTTCTTCATTTTTTAGGACCATCATTTATCGATTCAATTAAGCTACTTTTTGCTGTTGACGTTTTGGCTGGATCAATTTTTGTCTTTTTATTTTTGAAAGAGAAATTTAAATTGATCGCCGCATTTGCCGGGTCAATAGCGTTTTTGTCTCATCCTTATATTCTTTTTGATTTATACAAACGTGGATCACTTGGAGAATTAACAGCCATAATGTTTGCGGTAGCGACCATACTATTTCTAACCAAGTTTTTAAAAACTTCGAACAGAATCTTTTTTTCTATTGGTTCGTTTCTTTGGGCAGCAACGATAATATCCCACAACACAATTGGCCTCATATCGGTACCCGTCATTTTTTTAGTACCGCTTGTCCTAAAAGAAACTATTTTACCTAAGGATTTTCTAAGGATTTTGGTCGCTTTTGGTATGGCGGTTTTAGTATCGGCCTTTTTTTGGATTCCAGCCATTGGTGAATATGGGTATACCAGGGCGTCCTCGATTGTTGTAGCAAATTTCCGTGATTATTTTTTAAATCCAGTTGAATTAGCAAAACTTCTGGGACTGCCAATCCTCGCTGTTGTGGTAATTGGCCTTCGACAACAATTTAGTAGAGATTCTGGATGGCTAACAAGAATTTCTTTGGTCGGACTTGCTCTATCGATCTTCTTTGCAAGTTCGTTGTCAACAATTTTTTGGGAGCGATTACCACTTGATCGGATTGTCCAGTTTCCCTGGCGCTTTGTCAGTCTTTTCGTCTTAATTGCACCGATTATTGTTGCCGGGGTTATAAAAACGAATAAAATGGTAATTATTGTTGGGTTTCTTTTATTAGTTGGCTATTTTTTCTCGCTTTCCCAAATACATGTTCAGCGTATAGATAGGGTTGACGCCTATTATGAGACTAACGATGATACAACAACGGTTAAGGGCGAGTATCTGACAAGATATGTCAAAAATCCCCCAACAAATGCTCCAGAGGATCGTATTGAAATTATGGAAGGGTTGGGTTCTGTTTCTGGAAATATCGTTAGTCTTTCAACCTCTGGAAGAGTGAGGGTGAATAAAATGTACTATCCGGGAATGCTACTTTATATAAATGGCTTGCGAAGTGAATTTAACTATGAAAGAAGTGGATATCTCGAGATAAATCTCTTGAGGGGTAAATACCAAACAGTTACTAAATTTGGAGAGACAAAACTTAGGACTTTTGCTAATTTTATTACGATAATTGGTCTCGTTTCACTTATAATTATTAGCTTTGCTATTAACCCCAGGCGGAGAGAACGGTAAGGGTGCTTATTTTGCCATAAAAATAAATTGTTCGGTTTCGAAAACAATGCGGGACATTATTTTTTGCTTTTCTGTTTTCGGAATTAGGAGGTACTTAGCTTTTGATTTATCAAAATGCACAAAATCGGTAGCAATGGAATTGTTACCGGTAAAGAACCGTAACACGGTTGGTTTAAAAAAACCGATGGGGGCTTTTTGAGGAACGTTTTTGGAAATATAAGAGTAAATACCTATCATCTCCTTTGTCTGGACCATATCGGTTTTCAACCGATGAAATGAGATTGTGTTTCTAATTCCTTTAAAAATAATCAGGCTAATCCACATGGATAAAATAACCACTTGGAATTTAGGACTAAGCTTCAGTTTATTAGTTATTGTGATAACTCCCTGGATGGTAAAAAATATGAAAAATGGGAAAACTGGAAACAATAATCTGATCCCTTGCTGAATGGGCCATAGAAGTAGTGTTAAAAAATACAAGACGATGAAAAAAATTATATGAAGGTTGTTGCGGGCTGATTTAATAATACCGACGCTAATGATTGGCAAAATTATCCAAAAGAGATTTATTTTTAGAGGAATTAAAAAAACGGTGGCCAGATCCTTATAGTAATTCAGGTTTCGCCAGATCAATTCCATGGACAAATCCGAGAAAAAAAGGCGGAAATGGTTTTGGTTTCCTGAGGGAAAGAGGAAAAGACTTATGAGCCATAAAATTCCAAAAACCAGATAGGGTATTATTTCTTGTAAATGCCTCGTGATTTTTTTGTGTGACTGCAATTGGAAGATAAAAAGGGCAGGGAGAAGGACTATGCCGGCATCGCGAGTGAAAAAAGAATAGAACATAACGGCGCCAAGAATTATTTTCCTGACAGTTGTCTGAGCTTTTTCCATTAACAAAAAGCTTGACAGGCAGAAAAAAAGGAAGGGCAGATCTGACAAAATATTGTCCGAAAACGTAACCAATTCAAAATGAAGCCCAATCCCTGCCAAAATAATTAACGGGTAGAAAAACGAAGAAAAACGATTTCTAAATAAAAGATAAAGAATTAACAGTGATCCAATAAGAAAAGCCCCTGAGAAGATTTTCAAAAAAATGAAGTTGACGCCAAACAACCTCACAATCGGACTAATAAGGAGCGGGAAGCCTTCAGGATAGAGGTAGGGGCCGATGTTCCACGATGAGTTGTCCATTGACCACTTGTTCAGGGTCAAAAGATTTGGAAGAGAACCGCTGTTAATTGCCTGGGCTTGAGAGATATAGAGGGCAAAGTCACCACCCCAATTGTGGCCTTGATGGATAGACAAGAGCGCGAGAATTGCGGATGCAAAAATTATGGCAAATAAAAAAAGTTTCTCGAGGGTCAAAAAACTTTTCACAAAAATCATTCTGTAATAAATGAAGCCCTGATGTTTCCAAAAGTTTTTGATTTAAAGGCTTTTGGAGCTGGTGAACTTTTTGGACTAATTATTATAGTTCTGACAGGGTCGTCTTCCGTTATTCTTGTCCCATACAAACTGTATGCCATGTAAATCCAATTCCAACCTTCATAGTAGCTTGCATTAGCAGGGTATAAATTCTTCAAGTAAAAAAGGCCACCCATTCCATCAAGTCTTCTTTGATCAACATCTACAACGAGAGAGAAGGGCTTTGACCAAACTTTTGAAATCGCATAGTTGGCGGCAGCCAATTTATCTCGAAGAGGATATTTCATCTGTGAATTAAGGATCATGTTAAAATTAAAAATAAATACGGAAAGAAGAAGAGCGATAACCGGAAGTTTCATCTTTTTGAACCAAAGATAATTTAGACTAACCCCAGCAAGAAGGAAAAATGCCGGCCAGACGACCGTGTAAAAATGAAGGTAGATAGCGGTTCCAAAAACAAGAGAGAAAATGATAATCCCAGTAATAAAAGCGGCAATATAGACGATCGCTGGTCTAACGAATGGATTTTTCCGCCACAAAAAAATGGGTAAAACCAGAAAGACAAGCCCAATGGTTCGTGTTAGGAATCCAAATGGTGGTTGTTTGCAAGTTTCACAATAGAGCAGGTAAGCTTCTAGGTCATTTGTTGGGGCGAGAAATAGTGCTCGTGTAAAATTGCCAACAATATCATTTCTTAGGGATTTTGTCAACAAATACAGCAAGACACGCAACTGGAAGGAAATCGTTGGTCATGCAATAGAGATGTTTGGTTCGGTGTTTTTGGACAATGTAGATATTGCTGCCGCGGGAGTTTGGCGGTATGGAATCTATGATAGCGAAGAGGCTGGCAAGATCATGCCTAAGTTTCCTATGCAACGATTGCGGGGCACTGAATTCGACAAGGTGAGCGACAAGGTGAGCGACATTGCTCAACAGATTATGGAATACGAACGGCGCAAACAATGGATTAAAAAGTAGGGATGATACGGGAGTGTGATTTGGTGGCAACGTGGGCGAGCACTGCTGACAACTTAACGTGGGGCAATACATCGGCAGCAAACGGTAGTCTTGCCGTTAGTAGTACTACCAATGCATGGACGTTCAGTAGTACTGGTTTGACACTTGATGGCAATTTTTCTTGGGGTAAAAAGATCAACCAAGGTGTTAAAGAAAAACTAAATCCAAAAGAACAGGCAACATTAGAAGAGTTGGCAGAACGGTGGAGTAACGACGAAGAGGTATGTGTGGCTGCGTTGAAATATCTGATCTTCGAACGTAGTCGAATTGCCAACAACGCGGAGATCTATAGCGAACAAGTTGTCCGGTTACGTGAGATTGTTGCATATCTTTTCGAGAACCTACGTGAGGAATCGGAGATATTGAAAAATAATATCAGCGAATTGTTGGAACAGGTTGATAGGCTCGATGAAAAACTAGAGATGGAGGTTTATTCTTAGTGCCAATTTGTCAATTCGGGGGTGCAAATTGTTGTGCGGGTCCAGCAGAATTCGTGCATGAGCACGAGATAGCCATGCATAACAAGCCACGGCATTATTCTATTCCGCCACGGAGCCACATGCATATCATCATCAGCGAAGATGTAACATATCATATTAAGAAGCGAAATTTGCAACCAAAGATATAAACATCCGCTGTTTAGGGTGTTGGTTCTATGGCCGAAAATTTACGGTATGATTTTGAGACATTACGATACGCAGAGAGTCTGGTTGAGAGATATCATGAATTAAAGGCGCATCTAGAACAGATTCGGATAGGTATTGCTTATGATAGCCCCGGTGGTGGATATGTTCGCATGCATATAGAAGGGTTGGTGTCTGATCCTACCTATAACGCTGCAGCCAAAATACTGCAAGATAAGCGAGTCAACCATTTGGCAGAAATTGTGGCGGCCATCGATTCTGTGTATCGGCGGTTGTCGGATGAAGATCAGGTGTTCTTTCGGGACTATTTTTGGGGGCAAACAATAAAGAACCAAACAGTGGAAACGAAAAGAAAACGAAGGACAATATTGTCGTTGCTATGCTTTGATCTCGGATTGCCTTCCAAATAGGAGGGACGCTGTTGACTACAAAAGTTCAGAAGATACATAAATTGAGTCCAGCGGAACAGGAACTGCTGATCCGGTGTGATCG
>CAYPLU010000018.1:0-15630 GCA_964411775.1 uncultured Gammaproteobacteria bacterium
TAAGGATATTTTCGTTAAAGAGAACCAGGTTGGAAACATCATTGAACTTTTTTTTCAGTCCTTCATAACGAATGCCGTCCAGTTCAACCGCCAAGACGTGGGCAGAGCGATTTATTAGTTCCTCAGTCAGGATGCCTTTTCCGGGGCCAATCTCAACGACTAGGTCTCTTTTTCCGATTGAGGAACGCGCAATAAGACTAGCGGTCAGCCGCCTGGAGTGAAGAAAGTTCTGAGAATAGAGTTTCCGACGCAGATGGTGCATAGCGGAACCTCCTGGTAATGTAAGTAGGCATGAGGATATTGTACCAAATCGGCTAGTTGTGACAGACATATAGGCACGGATCGATCCACTCCTTGAGCTCACCGATGGTCGACACATAACCTTTGATATTTACACTGTTCCCCATGTAGAATCCCAAATGCAAGTGCTTTCTTTCTCCATCAGTTTCTCTGGAATATGCCTGTCCCAAGACAGCGATATTTTCTCCTAAAGCCAGGCGATCACCAGCATCCTTAGGAACACTACTTAATTTAAGATGACCGTAGATAACGGTCGTTGGTTCTGTATTCAGATTACAAGATTGGACAACAACACCTCCATAGCCAGTGGCAGATTCTTTTAAAAGAAGGTTACCTTCACATACGGCACGAACTACCACCTCAGAAGTTTCTTCGCCTGCAAAAATCTCAAAATCACTTCCAGTATGGTAGCCTTGAAATTTTTCTGGCTGGACTGGAGAATTTTTTGGAGAAATAAACAAGCCAAAAGACTTTTTAGAAACTCGCTTGCCACTTTTTGTTAAGGGTGGGGCCAAGCCAAGATTGATATTTTTTTCTGCTTCGTCTTGGGGAGTAACTGATTTTTGAACAACAACATCTTTAATGGGAGTTTTTTCCGAAAGAAACTCACTCATAAATGATTTGGCAACTAATAAACAAACACCAATCAAAAACAAAATTAGTATAGTTTTTGGGGAGAACTGGCTTGTCATTACCTAGCTTTTATATTTTTGGCATCTTAAGTATAACCATCCCCCTTCCCATTGCGTCTTTTTTACACTTTTGCGGTTAACTGTTTAACTAATTAAGGGAAGACGGACAAAAAATTTTGTGCCATGGTTTTTTCGACTTTCTAACCATATTTTGCCATGGTGTCGATTGATTATTTCTCGCGAAATAAATAATCCTAGTCCTAATCCTTTTTGGGGATTGCCACGGCTTCCCTGATAATAACGATTGAAGATTTGTTTTTGATCGAAGGCCGAGATTCCTTTGCCGAAATCCTGAATCGTGATAGTCAGATAACGTTTTTCCTTAGCTCCACGAATAATTATCGGGTCACCCGGGTTTGAGTAACGAATACTATTGGAAATCAAGTTAGATAATACCTGACCCAGACGAACTTTATCACCGTAAACTGAACCGTTGAAAGAGCCTTTAAGTTCAATTCGGCGGCTTTCTTCAACTGGCTTAAAACCATTCACCGTGTCATTGATAATGTTAATGAGGGAAGTCTTTTCTTTTTCCAGAAGGAGTTTCCCAATTTGTAACCGAGCAACATCGAGAAGATCCTTAATAAGTCTGAATGACCGGTCAGATTGAGTGATGATATTTGTTAGATACTCAACCAAGGTTTTGTCTTCGAGGTTCCGTGCCTTTTTAAGGGCTAATTCGGAGAAACCGCGCACACTCGTCAAGGGGGTTTTTAACTCGTGACTGGCAATGGCAATGAAATCATCTTTCTTTTGTTCGGCGAATTTTTTATCGGTTATGTCTCGAAAAAGATTAATAACGAACTGGACATTTTTGTTTTTGCCAAAAACGGTGGTGGCCTTAACAGCGGCCCATCTTTCCTCTTGGGTTTCATTGACACGGAACTTAATAATCTTTTCCGGAACAGTTTTCCCTTTAAGAGCAAGGCGACCGGGCAGATCGTTTGGACTTATTGGGGCACCTTTGTGGTCAAAGAGAGTAAATTTTTCAAAAATTTTTGCTGACGAACTAGCCAGAAGCTCTCTGGGAGACTTGAAGCCGATGAGTTTTGCCGCAGCGGCGCTAGCATAAATTAATCTACCGGTATGATCTTGGACAGTAATACCTTCGTCGACATTCTCAAAAATAACCTCGAGCTGGCGGCGGGATTTCTTGAGGTCTTCTTCGATCTTACGACGCTGCTCTAGTTGCTGCGTTGCTTCGAAATATAACTTTGCGTTGTCAATACTTACCGCGGCACGAGTGGCAAAATGATTCACAAACTGCAGATCAGAAGTTGTGTAGTGCCGTCCTTGTACGGTGGAGATGAAGGCCATAACACCAATGGTTTGATTTCGACTAATAAGCGGGACGGTCATTGTGGACCGCACATTTAATTCTTTAATGATTTTTCTTTGAAGCGGATTTTTAAGAACTTTGTTGATCATTTTGATATCAACTTTTGTAATCAATTCCGACTGACCGGTTTTAAGAACCTTACCAATCCCCCGCTTGGTGTCATGAATGTTAGGGGGAAATTTCTCTTCCCAGGACCTTGCCCACTTTATTTTTTCCGGATCAGAATGAGCAATTACGGTTCGAACAACCTCGTTATTCTCCACCATTGTAATGACACACCAATCACATAGGGAGGGAACAGCTAGGTTGGCTAACTTTTCCAGACGACCATCAAAGCTAATTACTTTTGACATGGATTGATTTACCTCGTCAAAGAAGGCCCATTGTTTTGTTGATTCCTCTGATTCAATCCGAGCTTTTATTTGTTCTGTTAAATCAGAGTGTTTTTGGAAAAACTTTTTTTCTTTGAAATAAAAAATTGACCCAAGAAGAAAACCCTCAAGGGCAAAGAAGCCCAAACGCATGTTGTTCGGATCAAAAAGCACGTCAAAAGACAGAGGCAGGAAAAGAGTTTCAATTGAAAGTGATAATAAAAGAGTTGCAATGACTCCGGCAAGAAAATTGCCAACAGCAAAACTTATGACCACGACGATGCTGGAAACGAGGAAAACGTCTGCCGTTGAGAATTGAGTTGGCCAAAAAAGTGAGCCGAGGAAAAAATAAACCAGGGTGGTTAATTGAATAAGATAAGCGATCAATGTGCCGGCCTGTTGAATAGGAGTTTTTCGGCCGTCAACAAAAAAATTGAGAAGGCCCTGGGCTTGTCGACCAAACAAAAGTCTCCGGTGACCCGTCGGCGAAAGAAAAATCTTTCGTGCTTGATTGACCATCAAAGTGATATTATGCAAAAAAGTGAAATTCGTCAAATAAGACGACCCTCTCTTACCGTTTTATTACAATGTATTGGACATTTTATTTCGGAAGATATTGAGAATAGGAGGGTCAAGTTGTCGGCGCGGATATAATTAAATTAACGTGACAAACCAAATCCTTATTGTTGAGGACGATACGGGGTTGCAAAAGTATCTCCGGGAGTTGTTTTTGGATAGTGGTTTTAATACCCGAATTGTAGGAGACGGGCCGGAAGCAATTAATGTTGTTAACGAACAGGCCCCCGACCTGGTTCTTCTTGATATTGGACTTCCCTCCATGTCCGGAGATGTTGTATGTCGAGAAATTAAGAAAATAAATCCTAAATTGCCAATAATAATGCTAACGGCTCAGGAAGGAACGTCAAGTGTTGTAAATAGTTTTAACCAAGGAGCTGACGATTATGTGACAAAACCGTTTGTCGCAGAGGAACTTCTTGCAAGAATCCGCAGCCGGCTTCGGCCGTTTGGTGACGGAGAAACAAAAGTCATTGTAGGAGACCTTACCCTTGATCCGAAGATGGTTAAGGTAGAACGAGCGGGTAAAGAAATAGCCCTTACCCCGCAGGAATTTAAACTACTCTACTACTTAATGGCTAACGCGAGCCGGGTTTTGTCACGAGATATGATTCTCAACCGAGTATGGATGTACTCGCCCGACGTCGAAAGTAGAGTCGTTGATATTTACATGGGCTACTTGAGAAAGAAAATCGACAAGGGAAAGTCAAAGAAGCTGTTGAAGTCGGTTCGCGGGTTTGGATACAAAATAAGTGAGGAGTAATAGCCGTTATTGACTTGTCAGCAACGTCAACGACCAGAAAACCGATTCACCATGAAGGAGCTTTTTGACTGCGGAACAGGAGAACTCAAGAGGGTGATAAAATCTCGGACCCCTGTCTTGGAAAGAAAAGTTCTTAGAACGTTTTTTAATAGGGCGGCCGTATGTTTCATTTTTTTATTCGACAAGGGCAGTTTACCTTGAGATGGTTTAAGATTATTGTCCTTTTGACAAGAAAAGTGTATGAAAACCCTCAAACTTAGGGATAGATTGACATCCATCATAGGACTTTCTATCCTTAATCCATCTCACAAAGAGAGGGGGTGAGAAAATGAAACAAAAAATGCTTCACATGGTTGCTTTTGTTTTGACGATTGTCGGGGCGCTTAACTGGGGATTTTGGGCTCTTTTAAACCTTAATCTGGTTAGTCTTTTGGTCGGAGCGTGGCCAATGGTTGAAAAGGTCGTCTATCTTTTGGTCGGAGCGTCCGGTCTTTATATTCTGTTGACTCACATGAAAGATTGCAAAATTTGCAGTAAGTGACGGAGTCCTACAGAGAACGGAGCAAAAAGCCCAGGTGACTGGGCTGGTTGCGTTTTTTTAGGCACAAACAGATTGGCAAACACCACATTTTCTGCTACAATCGGCTAAATGAATAACCCGTGTGTGCGCTGCGGTAAGCAAAGAATCATTGTTCGGGAGTGGACCGAAAAGGTGGAGACACTAGCGGGGGTGTCGCTGGTTTCTTTTACCCAAACGTCATGCCCAGATTTGGAATGTCAGAAACTGGTTGAGGAAAGACACGCAGCTCTTAAGGCTAAGGATGAAGAAATAAAAAGAACGGCGGAGAAACGAAACCAGGATCGAAAAAACAATTCTGCAAAGGCACTTAAGATAAAGTCTAAGAAAAAGAAGAGGAAAGACTCCTAGGATCTCCATGAGCGAAGAAAAACTAATTTTTGATCTGAAAAACGCTAGGGTTGCGTCTGGTGAAGCCTCTAACCAAAAACCAAGCACGGCAACATTCCTCTCAGAAGAAGTTGGCCAAGTTTTGACGGACTACGAGACTTATGCAGCCAAGAAGAAAATTATTGATGAGGAAAAAGTGAAGTTTAGTCAATCACTTTCTATCGCAGCGTTTTTCTACGAGAAGGCCAGAAACGTCGTTGATAATAAAAGTGATCATCTTTTGCGGCGAAACGCTATTGAAAGGATTATTCGCCGACTTATTTGGGAACACCCCAGAGCAGAAACAGCCAAGGTGGCGGAAGGCTTGGCAAGAGAGTTGGTTTGGGGAAGGTATCTGGAGAGTGGTTCCGTCACGCGAAGGCAAATTGAGAAAACGGCTAAGATCCTGGACAAATATTTTTTTCTCATCAACTCGTTACTAGGAGAACCGGGGGGGAACAACGAAAAAAGGAAACAGGTTTTGTTTGGAATGATGTCTGTTGAGGTGGAACTGACATTTGACCCGTCGCTTTTTTATATTGGCAGCTGGACCTGGGCGATGAAAAATTGGTTTTTGAAAATCACGGATTGGGAAGATGCTGATTTTTCAAATGATCAAAAGGAAAGTCTCGTTTACGTGGCGGTTCACAGAGCTCTTACCAAATCGGATGATGCGCGGATCTTTTTCCACTTTGTATCCTGGAAGGTATCTGAGTTTTTTACCATGACGACTGACGAATTTGCGCAAAGGAAAGAAATAATTTTTTCGTTTATTGATGACCTAGGGATACTTCTAGAATCGCCGGCGCTTGGGAGACTTTATCGCTTAATGAGAAGAAATACGGCACAATTTTTGATTGCCAAAGACATTATTGAAAAAGGTCCGATCACGGCGAGAGGGATTTTTCTTGATCGGGACCGTTTGGTCCAGGAAGTGGTTAAGACATGTACTCTTCGTTATAACGAAATTAGCGGGAAAATTCGGTCCGGGATTATTCGAAGCATTATTTATATTCTGTTGACCAAAATATTTATTATTCTCCTGGTCGAGGTACCGTTTGAAATTTTCTATATTGGGGCTATTGGTTGGTCTTCTTTAGGGGTTAATATGTTTACCCCACCGGTTCTTATGGTTTTGGTCGGTCTTTCAATCCGCAAACCTGATTCGAAAAACACGGAGCGAATTTTGGACAAAATTAAACGATTGACCTATGAGAAAGAGCCGGTTCAAAAAATCCGGTTTAGTGTTCTTCGGAAGAAAGAGGAGGGAATGGGTTATCAAATATTTAGTTTTATCTATTTATTGTTTTTTCTTATTACTTTTTCGATTATCGTGTTTATCCTGACATTGCTTGGATTTAATGTAGTTAGCATGGTAGTGTTTTTCTTTTTTCTGTCTTTAGTTCTATTGTTTGGCTTCCGAGTTCAGTTTGCGGCCTCGGATTTGATGCTTGATCCAGACAACAAAAATTTTGTCTCAAAGCTATTTGAAAATTTCACCTTGCCATTTTTAAACCTTGGAGTATGGTTGTCCAGAGGCATGGTTCGTCTTAATTTTTTGACCGTGGTTATGGATATCCTTATTGAGATGCCACTTAAGACTCTCATTGAGATTGCCGGAGAGTGGACAAACTTTATTAAGGAAAAACGGGCGGAGATGGTGGAAGTGCCAATGTGAACTGAATTTAAAATTTAGAATTTATAATTCTCTTCAGCCGGTTTTTGATATATATCGTGGAAAATTCTCGCAAATAGAGTTAGTATGTTTTTGCCATGACGAAAAAGACGCTTTCTCTTCTTCAAAAATTCTTCAAATTGTCTGGAGATCAGAAAATTCGAATTGCGATGCAACTTTCTGAAACTGTCAGAGCAGTTTGCCAAACAGGAGCGTTAGCTACTAAAACTAGGGTCTACCCATGGAATCAGGCCAACAAGATCTCCTCGTCGAGATAACATCATTTTTAAATCAAAATCAAATCCCCTATATGGTTACAGGAGCTTGGAGTGTCATCTATTACGGCAGACCGAGAGCGTCGCATGACATCGATTTTGTAGTGGAAATTCCTCGTCAAGACAGTGAAAAGATATTAAAAAAATTTAAAAAACTTTCTGAAGATTTTGAAGTTCAGGATTCACTGGTCAAAAGGGGTGTCAGGCAAAGAAGTATGTTTAATATTATTTATAAACCATATGTTTTGAAGCTCGATTTCTGGATCCTCAAGGAAAATGATGCTTTTGATGTCAGTCGATTTTCCAGAAGGCAAATGGTGGAAGTTTTAGGGACAAAAATGAGTTTTGCTACGGCAGAGGACACAATTCTTCAAAAGTTGCGCTGGTATAAACAGGCGTCGACAGACAAAAACATTATTGATGCCGCATTTGTTTATCAGATTCAAAAGAAAAATCTCGATATGAAATATCTTTTGAAATGGACAAAGCAACTAAAAGTTGCGAGAGATTTTAAAAAAATGGAATCAATTGATTTAGAACAATATATTTAGCTTCGGAGTTTGGTTAGACCTTTGCTAATATTCGTTTAGGGGTTCCGGCAAGGAAAGCTTCAATATTTTCCAGAGCGAATTCCCTTCCATTTGCTGAGGCTTGTTTGGTTGAGAAAGCGATGTGAGGAGTCACCAAGATCTTTTTATTTGAGAGAGCTTTTTGATAGAAGTCACTCGTCGTCTCAAAGACTTCTTCAGGATCGGAGTCGATGGCCGCACCAGCAACCACGCCGCTATCAATGGCTTTTAACAGGCTGTTAATGTCAAAAGTGTAGTGCCGAACATAGGAAACAAAATAGGCGCCCTTTTTAAGTGACGAGAAGAATTTTTCGTCGAGAAGATTTTTGGAGGTTGAATTGGAATTTAGACTATTAATGATTATATCGGCGTCTTTCGATTTCTTAGTGAGGTTGTCGCCTCGGGCGAAGAAATCAATAATCATGCCAAAGGTTTGACACAAATCGCCAATTCGGGTGCCAATGTTCCCCTTGCCAACAATTAGGGCTTTTTTGCCAGCCAGACTTTCATGCAGCTCAAAGGGAGGGTTTTTGGTCGCTCTGACAAGGGGGATGAACTGACGAAAAAGTGCCAGAATCATGAACATTACCCATTCAGCAATGGTGTCTCGGCTGCTCCCTTTGGTGTTGGCCACCAAAACGCCGTTTTTCTTCAACGCCTCTGAATCAAATGCTCCCAGTTCAATGAAAGGATAGGTGATAAAAACATTTTTTAGTTTGGGAAGATTCTCAAGCAGAAATGATCCGTCGCTGCAAATAACATCAAATCCAGCAACAGAGCTCATGAATTCCTCGGAGGTTTCGGGGCTTTCGACATACTTTACCTCGCTGACTTTTTCTAATCGTTGTTTTTGCTCACCGTTAAAGTTAATTCCCAGGACAATCGTTTTTTTCATAAACCAATTTTAACAAAATTAATTAATGCAGCTAGATGGTCAATTCTTAATGTTCAGGTCAAACAAACCAAGTTGGCCTTTCACTGGAATTGGTGGGTTAATTGGCCGGATGTTTCTGATGAACCAACTGTGGGCTTTAGGGAAAATTTTTATACAAGCAGCTTCTTCATCCTCAGCTTTCATTGGCTGGACATCATAAAGTTCCACAATGCAAAGAGCCACCCCTGTAGGAGGAATTTTGGGAGTTTTTGAGGAACAAATGACAATGTCTCCCCGATATTTTGTCCCCCACTTTCGGGTTTCAATGGTTTTTTCCCCGGAGAGGATCAGGTTGGCCCAGGGTTGTTTCAAAGACAGGGCTTTCATTTTGACCATTTTATTCTATATTCGTGCCCACGGCTGTGCTAGAATATGCTTGTGAAACGAGCCATTATCT
The DNA here is from genome assembly GCA_964411775.1 of uncultured Gammaproteobacteria bacterium. GTDB lineage: Bacteria > Patescibacteriota > Microgenomatia > JAMCZE01 > JAMCZE01 > CAYPLU01. The sequence goes on from CAYPLU010000018.1 coordinate 8,838, forward strand.
TTTTCATCATCATCTTCTCCATCATTGGCATTTTAGACACCACTTATCTTACCTTTGATCACTTTACCAATACCATTCCCTATTGTGCCAATACGGCGTGGATTGACTGCGGACTGGTTCTTCGAAGCGTGTATTCCGTGGTTTGGGGAATTCCTCTCACGTTAGTCGGCCTCGTCTACTATCTTGTGGTGTTTGCCCTTGCCAGCCTGGGTCTACTTCGGAAAAGCCAGTTGGCCCTGGCGTTGGTGATTGGTTTGTCGGCGGGCGGATTTTTGTTTTCAGTGTTTCTTCTTTATCTGCAAATTGGGGTTATCGGCGCAATTTGTCTTTATTGCACCCTTTCAGGAATCGTAACTACCACCATTTTCCTAACCAGCTTTTTTGGTCTGGCAAATGAAAGAAAATATCTGGTGGTGTTTTTTGGAGGAATAAAATATAGGTTTTTACTGCGGCCGATTTTCTTTTTGTTTGATTCGGAAGTTGTTCATGAATTTTTAATTCGGTCCGGAGAAATGGCCGGCAGACTCCCCTTCTTTTTTCCAATGATTGCTTTTTTCTGCAGACCAGCCGATGCCCGATTAGCACAAAAGGTGGCCGGCATCAATTTCAGTCTGCCGGTGGGACTGGCCGCGGGGTTTGATTATGAAGCGCGACTAACACAAACCATGCCGGCTTTTGGATTTGGGTTTCAAACCGTGGGAACAATTACCTTTGGAGCCTATGAGGGGAACCCGGCACCGAGACTGGGAAGACTGGTTCACTCAAAATCGCTATTGGTAAATAAGGGCTTCAAAAATCTGGGGGCGGCGGCGACGGCCCGCAAACTGGCGACAAAAAAGTTTGCCTACCCGGTAGGGATTAGTGTTGGCAAGACGAACACACTAGATCTTAGAACACAAAAGGACAGCGTCAACGACATTGTGAAGGCTTATCAGATTTTTGAAAAGGCCGGGGTCAAAAATGCATTTTATGAACTTAATATTAGTTGTCCAAATCTTAAAGGGGATATTAGTTTTTATCCGCCAAAAAATCTCGAAGAGCTATTGTCAGCAGTCGATAAGATAAAACTATCTAAACCACTGTTTATCAAAATGCCAATTGAGAAAAGGGATAGTGAAGTTTTGGCCATGCTAAAAGTGATTAGTAAACACAAAATCGCAGGGGTAATTTTTGGTAATTTACAAAAGGACCGAACAGAACCAGGAGTTGATAAAGATGAACTAAGTCGTTACCCGGTTGGACATCTAAGTGGGCGGCCAACGTACCGGCGGTCAAATGAACTTATTTCTTTGGCTTATAAAAATTACGGCAGAAAGCTGGTAATCATTGGCTGTGGCGGAGTGTTTTCGGCTAGGGAAGCTTGGGAAAAAATTCGCCGGGGAGCGACTCTCGTGCAGCTGGTAACGGCCACCGTTTTTGAAGGACCACAAGTGGTTTCACAAATTAATCTCGAACTAGCGGAAATGGTGGAAAAAATGGGATATCGAAACATCAGTCAATTAGTGGGGACAAAAGATTGACCCAGAGGAGAAAGAGGGCAAAGCCAATATAAAAGACGGAGGCAAAAAGAAGAAAGAAATTGGTGATAATTCCGGGGCGAAGTGGTTTTGGCAGAGCGGTGTTTGAAAGGTAAAGAATCAGGGGGGTATAGAGGGCCATCGCAAAGCCGCCAAGAACAGCACTGAGAGTAATAAGAAATAAAGGTTGTTTTAAGGGGATGAGAAGGCCACTAGTAACAACAATCCCAATAACGACACTATAGTATAGTTTGCTGGCGGAGAGATTTTTGATCGGGCTCAAATATTTTTTGAAGGGTCCGCTTTGTGAGTTGACAAAGAGAGTGTCGCCTATAATTCTAGTTACCGCGTCGATAATGGTCCACATAACGGAAAAAAGCATCAAAAATGCCATGACGAGAAAGATTTCCCGGCCGATCAATCCCCAATGGGTCTCAAAGATTTTTGCTTGTAAGGAAGCAACCTGAAGGCCTTCGGGAACGGCTCCGGTGGGAGCTAACACGGCGTGAGCATTGAGACTGAGAAGAACTAAAGTAATTAACCCCAAAAACCAAAAAATGACTCCCTGGTCAACGCGGATGTAGTTCATCCACTGGCGCCAACGGGCCAAGTGGAGATCATTTAGGATAAACTCAAAACCACCGGCGGAAACTGACTCAGATTTCCCGGTGATGACATTAGTGATTCTTCCGGCATGAAAGCCCATTCCAGCCTGTTTGTCACGATACCAAAGAGACAGGCAAAGATTGAGGAGCCCACCGGCACCAGCAAAAACAATCGCCCCTAAAAGAATATTTGGATCGATGTTTCTTGGGAGAGAGCCAAAGTTGGTCAGGCCTTTGGCTCCTTGGACAAGGTCTTTGACAGAAAGGGTCAGGATACTGGAGATCACTAGTAAGACAAAGAAACTGGGGACAATTACCCGAAGGAACTTTTCCAGAACCTGATAGGCACTTTTGCCCGTCAAGGTAAGAAGAAGGACAAGACTCAAGCAAATCCAAGCCCAGATTTTATAGTCGCCAAAGCCAAAAATTTCGGACGAAATAGTTCCAAGAGCACTGGCCCATCCGGGCCAAATATAAAGGACAACGGCGGACAATAGCAAAAATGGGGCGAACCATTTGAAAAGCCGGGATGAGGTAGTAAAGAAACTCTCGCCACGAGCAAGGGCCAGCCGGGCAACTTCTTGGTTAATAAAATACTGGAAGGTAATCCCAAGAAGAGCCGTCCAGAGAATACCAAGCCCGTATTTGGTTACTAAATGCGGCCAGAGAATGAGTTCGCCTGTTCCAATAGCCAGACCCATTGCGACAATACCAACACCGATTGCTTTACTCCAGTGAGGAGCTTTTGGTAGTTCTTTGGTTTCTAGAGGGAGATAGGAGTCTTTCATCAAGAGCAGTATACCGAATCGGGACGACTTGTTTAATTGGTTTGTTTTTGATACTTTGGCGATGAAAGGGGGTGAAGAAAAATGAAAAAATTTGTTTTGACATGCAATATGGGTCATGATGAACCTTTTAAAAAAGAGGTCATGGCTGAGTCTATGGAAACAGCGGTTGAAATGCTTATGGCCGAGGCTGATGTGCTGGCTCATGTGCAATCAGCCCATCCGGAAATGGCAGGGAAAACACCCGAAGAAATGAAAGCGGGGGTTATGGGAATGGTTAAAGAAGATACCGGAGTGCAGGAGTAAGCTTAACTTAAGGCCATGGCGATTTTTCAATTTGAATTCTCCTCTGGCTTTTTGTTTAGGAGAACTTGTTTTTGTTTTCCCTTTATTTTTTTCCCTGGCAATCTTCAACAAATTTCCGCCCTTTTAACCGTTCGGGTAAAAAAGACTGATTGGTCGTTGGGCCAACATGCTTTTCGCTCCATTCGTAATTTTTGGAGTAGCCCAAACCCTTCGTTAGCTTTGTTGGTGCGTTTCTAAGGTGAAGCGGGATGGGTTCGTTGGGGAACTGATACACCTCCTCTTTGGCTTTGGCAAGAGCATTAGGAACAGCTCGGGATTTTTTCGCGGTCGCCAGATAGAGAACACCGTGAGCCAACGTGAGTTGGGCTTCGGGCAGACCAATTTTTGTCACCGCCTCAAAACAAGCGTTAGCTTGAATTAGAGCTCCCCGGTCAGCCAGACCAATGTCTTCGCTAGCAAGAATAATCATTCGACGAGCAATGAACTTAGGGTCCTCGCCCTGTTCCAACATGCGAGCTAGATAATATAAGGCGGCGTCAGGGTCACTTCCTCTAACTGATTTAATAAAAGCGGATATAATGTTGTAGTGTTCATCGGCTTTTTTGTCGTAGATACCGGCTGACTTAGTTTGAAAAACTTCTTCAACAATTTTTGAGGTGATCTCTCTTTCCTTGAAGGCATCGACGGAAAGCTCCAGAGCATTAAGCATGATTCGAGCATCACCACCAGAAAGACGAATCAATAGCTCTTTGGCGTCTTTGGTGATTTTCTTTCCCAGTTTTCCCAGTCCCCGATCTTTATCAGAAAGCGCGAGATTAATGATTTTTTCCAGGTCTTCCCAAGCCAGGCCTTGAAGAACAAAAACACGACTTCTTGAAAGAAGAGCACTAATTACCTCAAAGGAGGGGTTCTCGGTGGTGGCACCAATTAGAGTAATTAACCCCGATTCAACATGAGGCAAAAGAGCATCCTGCTGGGCTTTGTTCCAACGGTGAATTTCGTCAATAAAAAGGATTGTTTGCTGATCTTTTATTTGGTTGTTTTGGGCGATTTCGACAACACCCAAAAGCTCAGCTTTGCCGGAAGTCACTCCGGAAAGTTCATGAAAGTCAGCGGCCGTCTCAGAGGCAATGATTTTAGCTAAAGTGGTTTTTCCAGAACCAGGTGGTCCCCAGAAAATCATCGAAAAGGGACGCTTTGAATCAACCATGCGGTTGATGATTTTACCCGCACCAACCAGGTGATCTTGGCCGAAAAATTCGGCCAAATTTCGAGGACGCATAGAAAAAGCGAGGTTCATGGTAAAAGATTACTCTTTCGGTGTTTTTTCGTCAATAGACGAAGACTTCTCCTTGCGATTTCCTTACAAAAACAAGCTTTTTAATTTACGTCGGGGAGAGAGAATGATGAAGTTAGTTAATTATTCTTGTTTATGAAAAACACAATTGTTCTTGGTGTCTTTGCAGATCACATCTCCGCTGAGGAAGGCATTAGGGAGTTAGAGTCGGCGGGTTATGACACAAAGGATATTTCGATTGTCATGAAAGATACGGTTGAAGCGGCAAAGCTGCGGGACAAAACCGCAGCAAATACTGCGGGAGGGGTAGCTTCAGGAGCGACGACTGGTGGAGTTGTTGGAGCTTTAGCAGGCTTATTAATTGGAATAGGGGTGATAACAATTCCAGGAATTGGCGCCATTCTTATTGGCGGGCCACTCGCAGTGGCGCTTGGATTAACCGGGGCGGCAGTCACAACATTTTCCGGGGCGGTCACAGGCGCTTTAGCCGGAGGTTTGGTTGGAGGACTAGTTGGCCTTGGGCTTCCAGAAAAAGAAGCCCAGATCTATGAGAAAGAGATCGAAACAGGCGCCATCCTGGTTGCCGTTCCAGCCAAAACGACGGGGGAAACCGCGAGAAAAATAATGGAGGGTGCCGGGGCCACCCAAGTTAAAAGCCTGAAGGTAGATCTTCCGGTCACGGATATTGAAATTGACTAGTTTTGTTTCCTGGCCGTTTATTTTTTCTTCGACACTTTTGCACCGGCTTTTCTTGCTTCAGATAAACCAATGGCAATAGCTTGTTGACGAGAAGTAACCTTTTTACCACTGCGGCCACTTTTTAGATTGCCATGCTTGTATTCGTGCATGACCTTTTCAACTTTATCCTGAGCTTTTTGTCCGTATTTTGACATTTTTTTCACTTCCTTTATGACAGTTTCTGATACAAGGATCAGTTGCTCATGACAAAATCGTATTGATTTGGCAAGAAAGGAATACTTTGGGGCTATTCTTAGAGAGATACAAACAATAGAAACAATTAGGTTTCTTCCGGTTCTACCTCTGACCCAACCCAACGAGCGATTGATATTGCTCTACCGCCGCCATATTCTTCCACCAATTTAGCAATTTTCTGGGCTGGCGGCTGACTCTTTATCTCCACGGCGCTTGTCCACCAGTTACCATCGCCAAGAGTGGCCTGACTACAAGTAGGATTAGCACAGACGCGGATTCTTTGCCCTAAGGCGTTTTTGCCTCCATCGATGGTTTGATCATGCGAACAGCATGTCTCCATATTTTTTGTATTATAATACAGTTGCTTTTTGGGTGTCTTTCTCCTCGTAGGGAATGACAAAACAATCCTGACCGAAAGAATTATTGCCCACAAACTCAGCCTCTCCCCTAAAGATCTTTTCCAGGGGCTCACAAAACCGACACCCACTGTGAGGGCAAGTAAGTTTGTTTAAAGTTCTTGCTAACTTTATATCCTTAGCAATTTTTAAAACTTTTCCAGTTGCCTCGGCCGCATCTGGTAACGCTTTTTTAGATGGTTTATCACTGGATTCTAAATACCAGTAGCTGGCTTCTTTTACTTTTCTGGTCTGACAATTAGTAGCCAAAAGCAAATAGATTGGGAGCTGCAAAGAATCCTCTTTCTCTTCGGTTTTGCTAGTTTTAAAGTCAATAATCCCCACCGCATCTTCATCTTTAAAATACTCCAACCAGTCGATTTTCCCGCATAAAAGAATGTTTTGATCTTCTGAGAGCCAATAGTAAGGCAGATCCATATTAATCTTGACAGCCAAATTCTTCAGGGGACCGGGGTTTTCAGACACTTTTTTAAGCATATTCATCCCCCTAGTTTTGAAACGAAACTCGGTCTCAACATCAAAGAAGCCTCCCTTTCGCCCGGCGTATTTGTTCCAAGCGATTTCAAATTTTGGTAGAAGGGGCTCTTCGAATCTCCTATCAGTTGGCAGAATTGAGAGAGCCTCAACGACTTCATGAATAGCTGATCCAAGGGACAATGATGGGGAAACTAACTGGACCTTATGGTTTGTTTCGGGGCGTTTCCAAACATTTCTTAGGTAATAGCTTCGGGGACAATTCAGGAAATCTGAAATTGAAGAGTGAGATACCCATGTCGCTGAAAATTTGTCCTTTGGCATAAGGCGATTTTAACATCATCTCCGAAGTCTTGCTGCCAAACTTTCCAGTTTATCTGTTCAATGAAAAAATTGCGTAGTTCAGAAGAGTCGCAAAGGTCACCCAGGCAAGATATGGAACCATTAAGAGTGAAGCCAA
>CAYPLU010000019.1:0-9518 GCA_964411775.1 uncultured Gammaproteobacteria bacterium
CTCTGAGATTGACGAGATATAAACTGCCGTTTTAAAAGCCGGGTGAGCTTTAAATCTCACTCCCACCAGAATAAGAAAAAAGATAAGCGGTTTGACGATCAATGCGTAAAACCACAAAGTCGCTGCCAAAGGAAAAAACGAGCCGATACCAGAAATTGACAGTCCCGTTCCCAAATCCAGGAAAAACAGCATGATAAAAAAATCCCGAAGCGGTTTAATTTTCCCGGATATCTGGACACGATAAACCGACTGAGCCAGGGATACTCCCGCCAAAAACGCACCAATAGCCAAAGAAAAGCCAAGAAAACTCGCCAGAGCGACAAATGCCAAACACCAGGCCACCGCCGTCAAAAACAAAAGTTCCCCATCATCCGCCGTGAGTCGAAACACATGTGGCAAGATTTTCTTCCCGGCAAACAGCGACAAAACCAGAAGGGCCACTCCTCTGACTGCAATGAGTCCAAGCATAACTCCCGACCCTACTCCCTGCCCCGTGACCGCCGTCAAAACCATGAGCGCCCCAACCGCGATTAAATCTTCGACCAAAGAAATCCCGACCGACATTTTTCCATGCAATGACGGTAATTCCCGCCGTTCATAAAGAAGTTTAATGATGATAATCGTGCTGGAAATCGACAGAGCCAACCCAAGTGTCACCGCCGACCAAAAAGAAAGTCCAAAAAAACCTTGGAACACCGCCGTCATAAAAGCGGTTGTTAGTGCCACCTGACAAACCGTCACCAAGCCAACCTTAATTCCCAAATTTCGAAAACTTTGAAAATCAAGTTCCATGCCAACTAAGAAAAGAAGTAGTGCCAGACCAATCTCCGGCAGAATCGACAAAAAACTCAGCTGTTCTGGCTTGACAATGTGAAAGGCGGAAAGAACGGCGCCAACCGCCAGATAAGACACAAGGATTGGCTGGTTGAGCCGCTTCATAACCAGCGCCAAAAGTGCGGCTAGCCCAATAATAAGAGTAAGAAGAGTGATCTGTTCCACAAACCTTATGATACAGACAAGTTCAGATCTTGTGCAAGCGTTCGTCCAAAACCTTCTGAAGTTCGCTTGGCAACTCTGCTTTGAAATCCAGTTTCTCCCCCGTTGTTGGATGCAAAAAAGAAATCTCAAACGCATGCAGGAAAAGTCGCGGGCAAAACACCAAGTCTTGCTGCAAATTTTTCCGCCCCCCATAAATTGGGTCTGACACCACCGGATGATTCACATATTTCATGTGCACCCGAATTTGGTGCGTTCTCCCGGTCTTCGGCTCCACCTCCAACAAGGACATGATTTCCTTGTTATTGTGAATTGGCAATTGATAATTGCTAATTAGTTTGTACTTTGTCTGGGCTTCCCGGCCTCCCGGAAAAACTCCAAAATGCATTCGATTAAACGGGCTTCTTTCAATCGGCGCGTCTACCTCCCCCTCTGCCGGCTTCATTTCCCCATGAACCAGCGCCAGATATTTTTTTGACACCAATCGGTCTTTAAACTGACTTTTTAATTTCTCAAAGCTATCCGGGTTCTTAGCCAAGAGAAGAATTCCCGAAGTATCCTTGTCCAGTCGATGCACTACCCCACCCCTCGCGACGAATTCCTCGTCGCCAATTTTAAATTTCAAATTTTCAATTTGAAATTTCTGTTCCATCCAATCCTGCACTGTCATCTCTTTCGCACTGTCACTTTTATTGACCACCACCCCCGCCGGTTTATTAACAAGAACCAAACTTGAATCTTCAAAGAGAATTATTTCATCAGTCAAATTAATAGCCATTTTACTTCCTTCAGTTACTTTTACCAAACAATGCTTGGTTAATTCTCCGTCGAAAATCAGAGTCACTCACATAAAGTCCCGCTCCCAACAAAGCAATAAAGGCGCCGGCAAACCCGCCTAAAAATTTCAAATCATCGCCAGTTGGAGGATCTATTCCCTCGACGTTCACACAAAAACTTCCTGGGTCACCAATAATGCATTCGGCGGGATTTATAATTCCCAAATCCCTCCTAACTTGCTCCCACCGATCGGCTCCTGATATTCCCCATACGGTTTCCCTTCGAACCTTTTCTAATTCTATACTGATTCCAGCCAGATCGCTATCAGGCATACTTACCCGATCAGAGCCGGATATTAAACCACCCTCTTTGTTCTGAATGGGACCAGTATGATAATGATCAATTTCTGAGATAGCTGACCAAATGACTGCTCTCACATATGTTCCTAGCCAATCACTGGACAACATTCCGACCGGAACAGTTTCCTTATTTTTGATCCAATGAGAAACCAGTGCCTGAGTCAAAAAATTGTATTTCTCATGCAAGCTGCCTTCATTTGACACCGGGGTGTCGAGCCAGACAGAACTTTTTTCCATAATCGATTCCACAAAACCAGCCGTTTCCCTGAAGATTTTTGGAATATTGTCACTGGGGATAAGTGGCCTTCCCTCCTTGAAAATTTTAGCCTGTTCACCATCCGCTTTTGCCAAAGCCGCCAGTGAATCAGTTATGGTTCTTACTCTTGCGGCCATATATCTGCCGGCATCCTCTCGAGAATAGTATGGGCTCAGTTCCAAATAATACTGCTCATATGCATGAATGCTTTCATGAAGCCAGCCAACAACAGCCTCTCCTTGATTATCGAAATTATTAAAAACAAATCCTGAGTCAGATTTTCTTCCTCGAGGAGAAAACCATGCACCTCCATGACGATTTGGATTAATTCCAACCATACCAGGACAGGCCAACACTAATTTTGGCACATACTCAGCCCGTTCATTCAGCCAATTCTGGATACTCGGCAAACTCTGAGCGCTTTTAAAACCGCCGTCAGTCCACAGCCGAAGACCTCTCACGTGCTCAAACGCATCTCTCTCAACCTCACTTATTCTGTTTCCCCATCTGGCCTCAGATGTAGCTCTAAGCCGTGGATCGTCCCGGCTCGATATCTCGCCCTTTGCAACCTGATCCAGTTCGGTAAGAAGCCCAGGGAACTTCCACATTTTCCATCCAGGCATTATCTGAGAAAAACGCTCTGACTCAGAATAAAAGTCCGCAAAGGACCCCATACCCATTCCTATAAGACGTTCTCGTTTTTGCTCAGGAGTAATGAGCTGTTCTCCTTGATAAGGAGTTACCGGGGCTGAACATGCGCCCAACAAAAACAGGAGGCTCAATTCAGAAGAATAAGTCAGCAACTCTCTCCTGGTTAAAGTCCGGCTCGTTTCACCTGCTCCACCATCTTTCAAACTCATCTCACTAAAACCAAACTTACTTCTCGCGCTTTTTCTCGCAGCTCATACAAAGCGTCGCCGTGGGCACAATTGACAGTCTATCAGTATCAATCATCTTGCCGCAGCTCTCACAAATACCGTAGTTACCAATCTTTATCTTTGTTAGCGCCTTACGTGTTTGTATCAAAGCCACCTGAAGTTGCCGCTTAAGAGCCAGCACTCGTTCGTGCCCCGCTTTATTTTGAGCTTGCATGTCATCACTTGCCGTGTCTTCTCGGTTATTTGTATGATCCGGGTCATGACTGTCCAGATCTTTCATCTTTTTCTCAATGTCCTTGTGGTGCTTCTCAAGATAATTTTTGATTTGTGTCAAAACGTTATTTGGAAATTTCATACTTTGCCAAATGCCCCAATACCTAACAAGAAAAACCGCCGTTCCCAAAACCGCCGCTACCGCGTAAAACCAATTCCAACTTCTTCCCCAAACCCATGTAGCAATTAAAAATGAAGTTGAGTAAAAAATCAAGTAGCCAAGGAAGAAAATGCCATTCCGGCGCTGCCACTTGGCAAAGTCCGAATCGGTCATGATTGCCCTGTTAAGCCTGGCAAAAAACCATCCCACCAACAAACTCACCAAAAACAAAACCAGTGGAGAAAAGCTTGGCCAAAAAACAAAGCACTTATCAACATAGCACCCCAAAAGTCCAAAGCTCATTAGCCCGGTTGCTCCAATGGCAAAAATATCTAAAACTAGAAGCATTTCAAGACCAAATCCCCAAGCAATTAAAACCGTGCTTAATAACCCGATAGAGATTGCCGCCGTAAAAGACATCCCCGGGTACTTCAAAAACAAAAGAATTCTTCCCAAATCCTGCCCAAAAAAGTTCCAGTTCAAAACCGCATAGCCAATTCGTCCTCCAAACAATCCTAAAAGAACTGTCAGAATAAACGTATCAATGACCTTCTCCTCGGCAAGAGCCTTCGCCCGGGAAAGTCGCCAAACCTGAAACAATGAAAAAACGATCCCAAGAACAAGCAAAACCCCAAAAGAATAGACCGCTATTGGGCCAATAACGAACAAAATCGCTTTCATTCTAGGTTAGTTTTTCCGACCTTAACTCCAGTCAGGTGCTCGCTAAGCGTTATCATTTTAGACCAAAAATGAACAACTGTCGCCCCAAGCTCATGAAAATAAATGCCAACGAGAAAAACTAAAAGCGCCACCACAATAATGACTGTTCTAACGCCGAAAACATCGGCTACTGCTCCGGCCAGAATAATTGGGACAATAGCCACCACCCCAATTATTGATGAGATAACACCATAAATCCGACTACGAATCACCAAAGGTGTGTTATCTTGAACCAGGGTGTTTACCGGAACATCCAAAAGAGCATTTGACACCCCCAACACAAACATAACTAAGACTACGACAATTGCAATTGGCACATGAAACGCCACGCCAATCCGATCAACCTGAGAAAAAGTTATTAAAAGAACAGCGGCAAAAGTGATTCCTGTTTTAATAAGTTTCTCTAATTCGGTGTCTCGCAAAAACTGCCCCACAATGATGGCTCCGCTAATCATCCCCAAAGCCGCTGGCGCCATAATTAAAGCAGAGACATTGGCAACGGGAACATGCAGAATGTTGTCAGCAAAACCTGGAGCTACTGATGCTAAAATCCCAACCAATACTTGACCCGTCGCCATGATAAGAATTCCCCGCCGAACAATCTTTGACTTATAGATGTGGTCCAGCCCTTCCATAAAGTTTGCCAAAAAATCCTCTTTCTTCCCGGAAACTTTAAGAACCGGTCGCCGCCACCAACGACTCCAGAAAACCGAGAAAACTCTTGATCCCGGTAGTTGCGCCGTAAAAAGCGCCGCTACCCCAAAAGCAACGGCCGTCAAAACCAAAGTCGCATCCATACCAATAAGTTGTAATGCCGGTCCGGCAAGAACATTTCCCACAATTACCGATGCAAAAAATGTCAGCGAGAAAAGTCCGTTGGCAGTCAAAAGAAGCCCCTTGTCTTTAACTACTTCATGAATTGAGGCCGCCTCTGCCGGAAAGAAAAACTGGGTGATAATGTTAATAATTACTGTCAAAACATAAATCCAAACCAGGCTCTCTGGGGAAATTAAAAATGCCAGAACCGCAAAAATCCGCAAAAAATGGGCAAAAAACATGACGATTTTCCGTTCTGACCGGTCGATAAGAACTCCGGCCAGAGCTCCAAACAAAATGTTTGGAATTATGGTCATTAAAACCATAAGGGACACCGCCGTGTTACTGTGACTGAATTCATAAACCCGAAGAACCAGGGAAAAAATCAACAGATTAAGGGCGACCTGGGAAATGACTTGCGACAGCCACAAATTCCGAAACGGTTTAATCCCCAAAACTTTAAAAATCGCAATATTACCCATAAGACGTTCTTAATTGTACAACCATTAACCCCCAGTTTGCACTCCTAAGCAATAAGCAGTACACTTAAAACCTAAAAATATGACGGCCACTGGTCACGCCATCGTTGGAGCCGCTATCGCAACTCAAATCTCTAATCCGTTTGTTGCTCTTCCTGTTGCTTTCTTTTCTCACTTCGTTTGCGACAAGCTTCCCCACTGGGACGTAATGACTGACAAGAAGAAATCAAAGAGTTTGATTGTTATAGAATCAGGGATTGACGTCGTTCTTAGCCTTGCCCTGGTTTGGCTAATATTTATCTCCTTTCTCAAATTCACTAACCCAGCTCTCCTTTTTACCAGTGCTTTTGCCGCTCAACTTCCTGATTGGCTAGAAGTCCCTTACAGCATCTTTAAAATAAAAATCCCGCTTGTCTACAGCAACTACAAGCTCCAAAGCTGGATTCATGATATTTGGTTTGACTCCCGCATGCGTGCTCCATGGGGAATCGTTACTCAAGTGGCCGTCTGCACTGTAATTATTTTTGGAGTAGCTTACTTACGAGGTTAAGCCTTTACTTTGCTCTTTCCACGTACTCCCCTGTATCTGTATTAACCGTAATGCTCTCGCCAATTTCAATGAACATGGGAACTTTAATTGTCGTGCCGGTATCAATGACTGCGTCCTTGTAGACGTTAGTCACCGTATTCCCCTTAAATCCCGGATCAGTTTCAATAATTTTGAAGTTCATTTTAAGCGGCAAAACAATTGAGATGGCCTCGTCGCCGTAAAATTTCAGATCAACTTGTGTTCCTTCTTTAAGAAATTTTCCCTGTTCCCCCACTAGTTCGTCAGCGACAAAAAACTGTTCATAGGTGCTTGGATCCATGAAAGCATAACCACCATCATCGTGATAAAGATATTGTCCCCGCCTCTTGGAGAGGATGACATCCTGAACCCGAGCTCCATTAATAAAAGACTTTTCAATGGTCGCTCCGCCTCGAAGGTCGCGAGCTTTCACTTTAATGGTTGCCGAACCCCGTCCCATTTTGACATGCTCGTATTTCAACACCACCCACGCCTTACCGTTTTCTTCAAAAACCGTTCCAGCTCGAAGCTGCGTAACTTCAATCATAGCAACGCGAATTTTAGCATGATAAAATGAGCTTTGCGAGTTTCACTAACAGCGTAGCTGTGTTTAAAATAAGCTCTGGAAAAACTTTGCCGAGGTGGTGGAATGGTATACGCGATAGTCTCGATTTCGAAGCGTTAGCGAAGAAACACGAGCGAAGCGAGATAAAACTGGTTCAGCTCTGCCAAACAAAACGGCGCGGTGGTGGAATGGTATACACGCAAGTCTCAAAAACTTGTAGGCATAACAGCCTGTGTGGGTTCGACTCCCACCCGCGCCACAAAAGAAGGAGGGGCTCCTCCCGCCCTCGGCATAAGAAAAAACCAATTCTAAAATGTCACACAACGGTCTAGAAAAAAGAGCCCAATCTATGCCAGCAGAACTTACCACGCTGTTTGATTCTCTTGCCGCCGAAATAGCTAACGCCGTTGTTAATGAATCAGGTATGGGTTTGGCCTACAATTTAGACTATTTACAATCTTCTAGGGGAATAGTGGCCATCTTTGGGTTTGGTGGATCAAACGAATTTGTTATAGATGATAATGGCCGCGAACACTTGAAGCCTGAATCGGCTCGGGATTTTGTCGAAGAAATTGGCTTCTTCCCCAATGAAACGAACCTGGCTTTACTAAAACAGACTGCCACTGCAAAATTAGTCAAAGATGGAATCTTGGTCGATTCGCCTGATGGGAAGATTCTTTTAACTGCGGCTGCAGAACAAAACCAGCAAGCATCAAAGAGACGTTACGAAGAAGCACTAGATCAAATGCGACGTTATTCTTCTCGCTGACGAGCAATCATCTTGAAAGTCATTTGTGGTCCATTAAACATCATGTCAAATTCAGCAAGAGCTCCGTTTCGGTGTTTATCGATGGAAAGCTTCGTCGGAATCTTATTCGACGGCGCCATATCTTTTGATTCTTCGGGACGATAGATAAACATAACCACATCCGCATCTTGTTCAATACTTCCGGATTCCCGCAAATCCGATAATTGCGGCTTTTTACTGCCTCTGGCTTCCACTGCTCGGGAGAGTTGCGCCGCCGAAAACACCGGCACTTTCAATTCTCGTGCCAGGTTCTTAAGCGATTGTGAAACAATGGACACTTCCTGTACTCGGTTATCATAATGAGTACCGGGATTGATCAATTGCAGATAATCAACCATTACCAGTTTGATTCCATTCTCCATCTGACTCCGCCGTGCCTTCGTCCGCATCTCCATGAGAGTTATTCCCGGTGTGTCGTCAAAAAAGATAGGTGCATCAGCCAAAACACCCATCGCTTCCTGAAGTTTGTCAAAATCCGAATCATCAAGTCTTCCTGTTCGCATCTTCCAGGAGTCAATCCCCGCTTGCATGACTAGCAACCGGTCTCCCAACTCTTCTGCGCTCATTTCCAAAGAAAACATCAACACCGGCATTTTTTCTTTAATCGCCACATGCAGCATCACGTTAAGGAAAAAGGCGGTTTTCCCAACCCCTGGCCGACCGGCAAAAATGATCAGATTTGATTCCTGAAGTCCGGTTGTAATGTTGTCCAACTCCCTAAACCCCGTCGGCACCCCCCGAAGACCGCTTCCCCGACGCTGAATTTCGTCTAATCGATCAAAACTTGAAGCCAAGATGTCTTTCATGGAGATGATGTTTCTGGCCAGATTTTTCTGGGAGATATTAAAAATCCGACTCTCCGCCCGATCAAGAACCTCAGACAGTTTCTTGGTTGAGTCAAATGACATGTCCGTAATTTCCGCCCCAGCGGTGATTAACTCTCTCTTTGCGTGAAGCTCCCGAATGATTCGGCCATAGTCCTCAACATGAGCTGAAGTTGGCACAACCGATGTCAGTTCAGATAAGTAGGTTGACCCACCGACGTCCTTATACTTTTTGCTAGTTTTCAGTTTTTCTGTGAGCGTCAGAATGTCGATTGGTTTTCTCTCCTCATAAAGTCCCAGCATCCCTTCATAAATAATTCCATGCCGATCATCATAGAAATGCTCGGCCCGCAAAAAACCGGCCACTTCAATAATGGCGTTCTTATCAATCAAAATTGCCCCGAGGACGGACTGCTCCGCTTCGACGCTGTGTGGTGGAACCTTTCCTTCAGCCATAGGTATGAACACCCTACTCGAGGACGACAACGGTTGTGTTTTCCGGTAATTTGTCTCTGGTGACAGTGTATTTATTAACCGGCACCAATCCATCAGCGCCCATCAGTTTCAAAAACTTTTCCACACCCTCAATTTCGTCAAAGCCCTTCCCCATCCCCGATCGTTTGTAGTGCATTGGTACGGCCACCAGCGGCTCTATTTGAGAAACCACTTCAACCGCAACTTCGGCATTGATAGTATAAAAACCACCGACCGGAACAAACAGAATATCAACGTCTCCCAACTTATCAACCAATTCTTCCGTCAGTTTATGCCCCAAATCCCCTAGGTGAACAATTTTTATCCCGTCAACCGATATTTTATAAATAGTATTCCTCCCTCGCTCCTCTCCCTTTTTATCATCATGAAACGACGGGTATCCGACAACCGTCACTCCAGCCACTTCGTATTCTCCAGGCCCCAAAATGACAAACGGAGTTCCACCAACTGATGTCACATGATCGTGGTCTGGATGATCATGCGAAACCGTGACCATGTCAGCCGACTCCACTTTCGGAAACTTAAGGCCAACCGTTACTGGATCATAAGGATCGGTAACAACGGTTGCCGATTTCCCTTTAATCCGAAAGCTCGAATGTCCAAG
>CAYPLU010000019.1:9528-15083 GCA_964411775.1 uncultured Gammaproteobacteria bacterium
CGATTGGTTTTTAACATTTCGCTTTTAATTTGACAAGACGACGAACTGTGTCATAGAATCGCCTCGCCCTTATGGATAAGGAAAAAATTCTCACCATTTTCCTAGGACTCCTCGTTGGTGGACTATTAGCCGGCGGTTATTTTGCCTCAGGGAAACTAATCCCTCTAATTAACGGCAAAAAAC
Source organism: uncultured Gammaproteobacteria bacterium (assembly GCA_964411775.1). Lineage (GTDB taxonomy): Bacteria > Patescibacteriota > Microgenomatia > JAMCZE01 > JAMCZE01 > CAYPLU01. Next base: position 9,712 of record CAYPLU010000019.1, read on the forward strand.
AAGCCACCATTACCATCAACTCAAAACCGAAGACCGTTTCCATTACTAACACCTCCCTCCTAACTATCTCTACCCCTGAAGACTTCTCTAACACTACCGCCGCAACGATTGCTGTTTCAGGTAAAACAGTGGCTGGTGCCAAATTAGTTGTGTTTACCAATACTGACGAAAAGATTGCTACTGCCGCAGCTAGTGGAGACTTCTCGTTTAACCTAAAGCTTGAAATGGGCGACAACGAAATCACCGTGACCGCTTTCGATCCAAACAGCAGCCTACAAACGACCATCAAACGAACAGTTATTAAAGAAATTCCCAAACAATGAAAAAAATTGCTCTTACATTATTCTTAATTCTAAATTCAATATTCGCGGTTCCCGTGTTTTCTGCCTCCGCCACTACCTCAAGCACTGCCACAAAAACCAGCACGGCTTCAGGGGTATCTGACAAAGCCAAAGATCTTTTGGACCGGGTCGCCACCAAAGTAGCTGAAATTGTCCAAAACGAACGCCGTACCTACTCCGGTTCCATTAAATCAAAAGCAAAAACCTCGTTTATCCTGACAACGGCTGAGGGCGACGTGACCGTGACCACCAATGACGCCACCGACTTCTATCGTATTCGCGCCGGCAGTCAATCCGATGCCAGTTTCGTAACACTTAAGGTTGCTGATGATCTTGCTGCCATTGGTACCATTGATTCTCAAACTCGGGAAATGACCGCCAGACAAATAATTGTGAAGATCAAACGAACCAACATTGTTGGGGTTATCGAATCAATCGACAAAAATATCCTGACCATTAAAACTCAAACCGGCGGCAGTATCAAAGTTGACCTTACTGACGCCATAACCTTGGAAAAGGCTGGGCAAGACAACCAGATTGTGAAGGCAAAAATTGCTGATTTTACCTCTAACCAAACCGCCTTTGTCATTGGCTACTCCCCTGACCCAAAAACCGGCACTTATTCAGTCCTCAAAGCCCTCACTTTGACAAATTAGTCCCGAAATGCTACAATTCCCTTACAAGTTAATACAAAGCGTTTGACTGGAGTCACGATCCAGAAGCTGCGAACAAAAATGTTCGACGGAAGTGAAACCGTAAAAATCTCACAACTGGTGTCGCAAGATTGCGGAGCCTGATACAAAAATCGCTTAAAACGACACTCAGCCAATTGGTTGAGTTTTTATTTTTTAGCGGCTTTAAATCTTTGACTCTCACCTACAGGCGAGAGTTTTTTGATGGCTTCTCTACTTCTTCTGACACTAGATTCCCAAAAATGGTGGCTGTAGTTCAGTGGTAGAACGCTTGCCTGTGGAGCAAGAGGTCGGGGGTTCAACTCCCCTCAGCCACCCCTATGGTTACTACCAAAGAAAATATGGCGACAAACCAAGAACCAGAGGTGTTAAATAATCGAGGTCGTATTGCTCGAGCTATAGCCTTGGAAATTATCGATGGCGAAAGCTGGAAACCTACTCGCGACGAAAACTTTGCGAGAAAAATGGATTACCTCTTCAATCTTGAGGAAAAAGAACGAATCAAAACTCTTGGCGGCCAATCAGCCACTAACCCTGATGAAACCCTCATCTCACCTAAGAAATGGGCTGACAATGAGGTCTGTCGTGAATTAGCAGATCAAATGACTGGCCTTCTCACCCCTTACCAAATTGCTAGTTACATTGAAAAAAAATCATCAGAAGACCAAAAAAAACAGGGTCAACAAATTCTAAACCCCTATTTAAAAATTACTTCCAAACTTAACCTCAATCTTGAAGAAGAAGACAAAACCAAAATCCTTGAATTTGAGCGTTGGCTAAAATTAAGTTCAACTACCGACGTAGCTAATCCTAACCTCCTAAAAAGATTCGTTTTACTTGCAATTAAAGGAAAGGAAGAAATTACCCCGTTCTTTATAAAGTGCCTAAGATTTTCCTTCCCAGCCGGAGCTTTACAAATAATTCCTGACCAGGTTGATCTGGTCTACATCGACAAAAAGGGCCAAACCCAAATCCGATCGGGGCAAAGAGATCAAGAATGGTTTGAAAAGACTGCCAAAACAGTTGATAAACTCGCAACTTTCTTCGGTGATAAGTCTCGACCGATCATCGCTATCGCGGACACGGATCTTGACGAAGTTAGAGCAATCGCCTTCTCTTCCCAAAATTACCAAAACGCTCAAAAGTATATTAATGAAGTTAAGAGTCGTTACCCAAATCTAAAAATAAAAACCTTCTCTGAATTAGCTAGAGAAAACGGCCAGCAGCAAGAATACCAGACAACCTTTCTTTCTGTCGCTGCCAACCTCCTGACTGCCGGCACAAACGACCCCGAATACGCCCGGGACTGGCTCTATGAAGGCACTACTCAATATGGTCTTTCTCCTGAGTTTATAGATAGTCTTCGTCAAGCAGCCGAAAAGAATCAGGAAGTCGGGTTTAATCTCGCCATTGCTGATAAAACTTTTTCCATGGCGGTCACTGAGGAAGAGACTTCTCAAGTTAAATATCTTAAACTTATGGGTGGAAATAATAGTCAATTTGTTGTTTACACGGCTCTTAGAATAGCCAGAGACATTGCCCAAATAGCCATCGAAATCCCCTCCTCTGGTAAAAATGTTTTCTACATATCCGATCGGTCACTAAAGGCTGTTGATTTCGGGTTTCTTGGTTGTCGAGTTTTAAAAAAACCTACTCTGCCGACTATTTTTCAAAAATATGATCAAGACTAAATCGGCCCTAATTATCTCGCCTAACTTTTATCCCGCAATCGGCGGGGCAGAAAAACAAGCATTTCTAATTAGTCAGCAACTAATAAAACAAGGTTATGAAGTGCTGGTTATAACGAGAAAATATCTTAAAGAAACAGAAAATGTTGAAGTATTCAAAAGAATTAAAATCCAAAGATTTACAGGTACCCTTTGGAGAATTCTGCCCTACCTTTTTTGCAAACAAGACTTGATCATTTGGAACGGTCTATTTGATCGAAAAAGGAAATTAACAATACTTATCCAGACGATTTTAATATTAGTATCCAAAATCCGGAACCCAAAAGTTATTTTTCGTGTTCCCTGCGTTACAGAACCATTCTTGAAACCAAAGTTTGTGATGACACTCCTTAAGGTAGCGGTCTCTAAGTGGTTTCCAATAAATTCGTCACAAATAGATGAGCTGCTCAGGTCAGAAATAGCACCAGAAAAAATAATTCCACTACCAAACCTTATAGCTACAACGACAACACTAAAAACAAAAAAGATATCCGATCCTGATATTGTCTTTTGTGGCCGAACAGTCAGTGCAAAAGGCATTCCCCTGCTAATTGGCGCGTTAAATAAAATTGTTAACCAAAAGGCCTGTGTGCTTTTCCTGCTTTCCCTGCCAATTAAATATCCGGAAGAATCGGCGAAAAACCTACAATTTTTTAATGACCTGAAAATATCATTCGTACTAAAATTTGAGGATAAAAGACCCACGGAAAATTTTAAAAAAGGGCAAATCGGAGTATTTCCTTCTCTCAGCGAGGGAGGAGGAAATGTCCTCCGCGAAATGATGGCTACTGGAATGGCAGTGGTCGCGAGTGATCTTCCTGCCTGCAAAGATGTGATCACAGATGGTCAAAACGGCCTTCTCTTTAAAACCGGAAGTTCCTTCGATCTTGCCTCCAAACTAAACAAACTGATTAATGATCCTTCCATGGTTGTTACATTGGGTAAAAATGCTCGACTAACCATTAAAAAAATTGGCAACGCCAAATCAATAGTGTCAAAAATCCTCGCTTAGCTTAGAATCAAAGGGTATGGCCAAAATCATTGAACCAAAAACTCTTCCCGGCTTTCGTAACTTCTTGCCCAAAAATCTCTTATCCCTAGGCCAGATTGCCATTTTTGTTGATGCGGCTAATGTTTTCTATTCTCAGCAAACACTAGGGTGGCGAGTTGACTACGAAAAATTTCTCAACCAATGGAAGCAAACCGGCAAGGTATCAGGTGCCTATTTCTACACCGCGGTTATTTCTGCCAACGACAAACAATTAGATTTCTTCAAGGCTCTCAAAAAGATTGGCTATGAAGTCATCTCTCGAGAGGTGAAGGTGATTCGCGACGAAAAAAATAAAAAATCTGTACAGAAAGGAAATTTTGACGTCAAGTTAGGCATGGACTTAGTCATTAAAGCCAAGACCTACAAGACGGCAATTCTCGTTAGTGGAGACAGCGATTTCGAACCCGCGGTAGAATATTTAAAATCGTCAAATAAGAAAGTTATTATTGTCTCAGCACGAGGGCATGTTGCCAAAGAACTTGTACGAGGATCCAATTTTTATTTACCACTGGAGAGGATAAAGAACAAAATAATGAGGTTATAGAAAAAAATCACCCCGCTTTTGGCGGGGGAAGTTCGTTGGACCAAGTATACTAAATACTATAAAAATGTCAAACAAAATCATTGAACCAAAAACTCTTCCCGGCTTTCGCGACTTTTTGCCAGTTGATGCCAAAAAACGCCAATGGCTTCGGGAAAAACTGGAAAAAATCTTTGAACTTTGGGGCTATGACCCAATGGAAACCCCCACTCTTGAATACCTGGAAATGTTTTCCGGCCAGATTGGGCAAGACGAAAAACTTTTCTTCAAATTTACTGATCAGGGTGGTCGCGAAGTGGCTCTTCGCTATGACCAAACGGTCCCAATAGTAAGAGCAGTTGTCCAATACGAATCCCAAATAGTCAAACCTTTCAAGCGTTATCAAATTCAACCCGTCTTTAGAAGTGAAAAGCCTCAGAAAGGCCGTTATCGTGAATTCCTTCAGTGCGACGCTGACATTTTTGGCGATCCGACTCCAGTCGCAGACGCAGAAGTCATTTGTCTTTCAATTGACATCTATCGCCAGCTCGGGTTCAAATCAGCTAAGGTAATCATGAGTGACCGGAGACTCATGACCGGTCTTCCCTACGAGGCCATTGTAGCTATCGACAAACTAAAAAAGGTTGGCGACGACGGCGTTATCGCTGACATGGTCACTAAAGGAATCCCAATTAACACTGCCAAAGATTACCTTAGATCCGTCAAAAACTTAAAACCAAACGAAACAATCCAAACAATTCTGGCTTTCCTTAAAAATTACGGCATCCCGGAAGATTGGTACTCCTTTGAGCCAACCCTGGCCCGATCGTTTTCCTATTCTGACGGTCCGATCTGGGAAGTGGTTATCCCTAGCTACTCCGCCGGTTCTGTCCTGGGCGGTGAACGCTACGACCAGCTTTTCCGAAATCTTTTTGGCAAAGAGATCTTTGGCACCGGCTTTGCCATCGGTTTTGACCGAACCCTTGAGGCAGCCACCCAAGCCGGTCTTATTCCCGAAGAAAAAACCTCTTCCAAAGTCTT
>CAYPLU010000020.1:0-5629 GCA_964411775.1 uncultured Gammaproteobacteria bacterium
AACATTCTCACCTCCCCCCACTACTCCTGGAAGGAGTTGCCACCACAGTAGGGATAAACTTTGACTAATTCTCCTATATATTATAGGATATAGCAATGACTTTCAGAACTGCCGAACTAGAAAACCCCGCTTTTGGGAAAACATCCCCCAGGTGGGAAGAAGTCGCCTCAGCACTCATTGTCAGTAGCCTGGTCGTTACCGGTCTCGCCTTCCCAACCCTTGCGCTAATCAACGCCTACTCCAGCCAACCACCAATCTCAGATACCGCACCCCGCAGGGTCACCCACCCTAATCTTCTTTCTACAAAAGTTGCCAGACGCGAAGTCTCACCAACTCCCCAAGTTAATATTGTTCCAGCTTCGGGAAAAAGTAAGCCGGCTGATCCGGTAAAAATCGACCTATCTCGCACCGAAGTGGAAGGAAAAACCTTCGTTCCCAACCCATCTCTCGTTTTAAAAAGACCCGACGGTTCCGTCATTTTTCTTGCAGTTTCCCAAATTACTAAAACCAAAGTCATCGCTAGAGATACTTGGCATAACCAGCTCGTTCTTGATCAAAATACACTCAAGGACTCGGCACTTACGACTACTCCTGAGGGACTAACAATGGAGCAAATTAACCAGGCAATCGAAAAGCATATTGAATTCGATTCCTCCCTACCTTTTGACCGACAACTCCAATTTAAGGCAATGGTAACCAAGTTTATTTTTCAGTTCGAGCACGTCTTCCCCAAAGATGCCAATGGCAAACCTGACATTGAAAAAGTGCTTTCTTCCCACCTAACTGTTAGCCTATACAAAGGCAGTGAACTCACCGGCGGCTATTTTGCCGATCAACAAGAAATAGTCCTTAGTATTACACGGTACCAGTCGGACATGACGCAGTTCACCGCGGCCTACGGACATGAATTTTTCCATTGGATAGCTGACCCGGGGTTTACCTGGCCCGGCCTGAACGAGGGTCTCGCTGAAGCAATCAACGTCCTGCTTCTTAAAACTACTCCCGAATATATTGGCGACAGTCTGACAGATAATTCTATCAAGGGATGTGAAACCAGCGGCGAATTTGATCTTCACGACTACACCCGCGCGGCCAAAGCTTTGATCGAACTTGACGCCACTTCTCTTCCAGGGATTATTGACCTACTTACTCGTCAGGCGATAGAGAATAAAGCAAACGGCGGCGTTCCAATTACAATTGAACAAGTAGAGAAACGCATCAAAAGATACTATGATAAGGTCCACAAGAAGACCGGCGTGGGCCCGTTAGGGGAAGACGCCGTCGCAGAATTCCAAGAATATACTGTGCTTTACTGTACCGTCCCAGTTCCTTAACTTAGCGCTTCGCCAACCCACCTATTGAGACGCGTTACTTCCGCAAGAAGGATTTTCTTCCGGCGTGAATTTCTCCGACCAATTGCAGGCAAAACAAGAGAAGTCAAGGATGTTAATCACTCCATCTCCGTTACAATCAACACACCGACCATTGACTCCCTCATTTCCCCAACACGCACCCAATTCCCCCCCACAAGCTTGTCCGGTGGCAACACATCCGTTCGTGTTTGCCCCCGCACCCTCAAGTTTGGCACAAACATTCGAGCCGGTGCACCCCAAATGATAGGCCTTACATGAATTTGCAAAACACGCTTGCCCGGTCGGGCATTGGCTATCCTGACAGGTCCCTCCATCGCCGCAGCTTGCCCCCACGGTTGTACACCCCCCCTGATCACTCCCTGCTCCGGAAACTCTCTTGCAAGCGCTGCTCGAACATTCCAAATGTGTCTGCCCCTTCTTAGCACAGAGTCCATCAACACAAACTTTGTTACCCGAACAATCTGAATCTGTCTGACAACCACTCCCACCCGCTCCGTTGATACAAGCCATCACACAGCTAAGATATTTATTACCGGATCCGGTGCAAGCGGCGACACAAGCATCGTCGTTTTGGCATCCCACCCGGCAAAGCGTACCATTTCCGGTTTTTTGAAAGCATGAGTCAAAACAGGCTCCACTTCCACCACCCCCACCTCCACCGCCACCATTATGCTGAGCCCAGCACCACGTGCAGTTTCCCCGGCCAACACCATTAATACCATTCTGATAGCAGCTCCAAACGTCAGCGGGACTACTGGAATTGCATCCCTGCCCCGAACCGCCACTACCTCCGCCTCCTCCAGTCCCCCCCGTTCCGCCTCCCCCTCCCGTTCCGCCTCCACAATAAGCATTTGCAAGTATCCCGCACTGACAATTCGAGGGTCCACTAACCGGCTCGCACGTGCCATCACCTGGCCCGCATTTACCAGGATCAGGTTCATTCCCGGGACCGCTACAGCCTTTTTTAGAAATACTACAACGGTTACCCTTAGCACAAATATTTGTTCCTTTACCCTTTGCCGCACTGCATTGATTAGGCTTACACCAGCCCCGATCCGGCCATGAACAACCATCAAATCCAGCCGAAGCCATTCCCGCACAACAAGAAGGCACATTACTACATTCAGCCGGCCCTGCTGCTTGTGGCCGACTAATTGTTGACTTCTGATTCTGCACCCGAAGAACCGTCAAAAAAAGCACTGCCCCTAAAGCAATGACAATTGCTAACCCCAATAGGTAGACATACTGTCTGGGCCGGTCAAGGAGTTTCTTTATTTGATCTGGCAAAACTTTTGTATTCACGCTAGTTTTTTCCCACTTCTTTTCCATAATATTTGGCAAAGCAGGAGAAATCCAGAATATTAATTTCACTTGATGATGAATTAGAGCTTGAATCCTTTTTGCAGTCAAAACATTTAGCTGGAGCGTCTTTATTTCCCTGACACTTGAGTTCCTCAGCCTTTGTCCCGCAGTTGTCTCCCACCTCTTTCCCGCTGCATGCCGGATCATCTGTCGACGCCGTCGTTGATGTGGCGCAGCTATTATTCACACAAACAATATGTGTTTGTGTATCACTTGCACAACTAGCTCCCGCCGATTTACCGCTACAACTAGCATCATCAGCCGTTGCTGTGGCTGACAATGCGCAAGCCTGATTTTCGCAAACTAAATGTTGCGTTGTTCCTGTAGGGCAGGCTTGTCCAACATTCGTTTGGCTACAACCATTAGTATCCGCCCCCAGTCCGGCTAGTTTTGCACAAACATTTCCTCCGTTTGGACTACACTGGCGATACTGCAAATAATCAACGACTACGATCTTCCCATTGTTATCTGTCTTTGTATCTGACTGTTCCACTTTGACGGTGTGTTCACCACATGACAAATCAGGCGATACCCACGGCGGCCGACCATAAATTCCTCCTCCGGTGTGTGCGTTATAGCTGTCAACTTTTACTCCGTCAATTGAAATATCTGCATATCCTCGATTACCTCCCTCAATAAACCGCACCCGGACCTGGTTCCCTGTAAAAGTAAACTGCATCGAAGCGTGATAGTTTTTAGTTACATCAAGTTTTTTACTAATAAAGTCCGGCGCGAAATGATAATCGTTTTGGTAGCAAATCTGGCTGCCTCCTCCGCCTTTTTTATAACCCCATTCTTTTGAATATTTAATTTTTGAATCGTTGTCATTAAGTTTGACTAACTTTCCATTTTTTCCAACGTCAGCACAGGCAAAATGCGTCTGCGGATCGCCATATTGGTTATCTTTTGCCAGTGATGGCAGGATGTTTTGCGGCTCCAAAACGCCCTTCCAAACCAAAAAACCAATTACCCCAATTGATGTTAGGCCCAAAACTATTGCGGTAATGAGAAGTTGTCGACTTTTCAACGTTTTCTATTTATCACTAACTAATTACACGCCTAAAAAAGTTTTTCGTGCGAAAAATCCGCCAATTGCCAGAAGCAAGCCCCCACCGAAGAAAACCATCAGGGTATCTTCAACCGCGCCCGTCCCGGGAAGCGTCCCGCTAGAAGTTGTCGTAGTACCACTTGCCGAAATTGTATAACTACCGTTGTTTACTTTCCCCGTTTCCAGCATGTTAGTCGACCCAGAAGCCGCCGCCACAATTGAGGTGTCAGTCGTTGAATTCGGATCAAAAACAATTGTTACTGCAGCCACCCCAACCGCAACCGCCTTAAACTTGATTGTAGCCAATGTCGACCTCTGATTAACCGTTGACCCCAAAACCCCCGCATCGTAACGAATCTGCCCGGCAGTCGGATCAATTGAATTCTCTAATTCCTGTGTAAAAGATGTCCCGGCCGTCACTGTCTCTGCTTGCAACTTATCTTTGTCATAATCAATAATCGCCGTTGCCCCGGAACTGTCTTGTCCCTCCGGATCAACAACAATATCAACACTAAACTCATCACCAACGTTTCGAGATAGGGTAGCTGGCGACAAAGACATTGATGCCGCAAAAACTGACGAGGCAAAGACCAAATGAACTGCCAAAACCAAAACCAAACCACCCAAAGTGAGCAGGTATTTTTTAGGGTTCTTATTCATTATTCATTTACTTAAACGTATAAAGTGCATCAACTACCCGATCAAGAGCATCACTAGCGCTACCGTGCCGAGCCACATTCGAATCAACCGTCGCCCCCGGTTTAAAATCAAATGCAAAACTTACTTCTCCCGTAGTCAAAGGCTGGAATCGGAAGCTTCCCAAGATTCCGTTTACTTTTTTTGGAGTAAATGTCAGTGCCGAAAAACGGATTTTCCCGTTAACATTATCAATTTTATTGAGCGATACTTGTTCCAAAAGACCAGCGTTTGTAATTTCCGAGCTGGCGACCTTCACCTTTGTCGGATCAAATAAAATAACCACATCAACCCCATCAATTTCGTCACTTCCCGAATCAAGAAGAATTCCGACCGGATAAGTTTGCCCGGCAGAAAAAACATAATCTTCTCTCTCCGGACTAAGTGCCAAACTTGGCAAAGCTACCGAAGATGCCTGTGTCCTCAAATCTTGATCGATTGCTAGCTCGCCAACCGAGTTTTTCTGGGTTAATGTAACTACCGCAACTCCAAGTGACAAAACTAAAACCAAAATCCCAGAAGCCACTGGCAGATATGTAAGCAGGCTTTTCATACTAACTCAGAATAGAGCCTTTCAAGGTGTGATGTCAAGCGTAGAAACACCAAAACGGGTCAACAACACCGTCCCGTCCGTTGTCAGCTCCACTCCTTCGGTTGCTAGCCGCATCTTCTGCTCATTCCTGCCCCCAAAAGCAAAGGAATCGGCCAATCCGCCGAACCGATTAACCACTCGGTGGCACGAAACATCGCCTTCAAACGGATTTGCGTGCAGAGCAAATCCCACCACCCGTGGCGTTGTGCCAACAATCTGCGCCACCTGACCATACGTCGCTACTTTCCCCACCGGAATTTTCCGAACCACCTGATAGACTTTTTCAAAAGTCTTCATTCTTTTTATTTAATTCATTCACTTTATTGTCTTTATTCAGTTTATTCTCGGCATTAAGCTGAGCAACTTTCCACATAAAAAGTCTTGCCTTTGAATTGGCCTTTGAATCAAGAACAAATGACAGTGCCTGATCCAACAAGATTCTTGGGGTTATCTTTGCCATCTTTATATAAAGCGATTTATGACTCATATCCCCTAATTTTTCCGCTATAAAAATCCCGTATTCCTGAAATTCCCTGTTAAGATATTTGTCCCGATCAT
>CAYPLU010000020.1:5639-7617 GCA_964411775.1 uncultured Gammaproteobacteria bacterium
CAAAAATCTTTTGTTCCTAAAGTTTCTTCAACCGAATTAATTCCGTAATGAATTTTTGGTCCTACCCCCATCTGAATCTTAAAATCACCAAGTCTAATATCTAGATCATCATGCACAACAAACAAATTTTCGGCAGCTATCTTGAAGAAATGCACTTTATCAGCAACCCACTTTCCCGAATCATTCATAAAACAGTCGGTTTTCATTATCTTTATTGAATTTATTCGAAGAAAAGCTTCGTTTATTGAGTTTATTTTCCCGTCGATGAAATCGACAAAGAGATGCCCCACATTGTGTCGGTTTTTTTCATATTCCCGCCCAGGATTCCCTAAACCAATAAGAAGTTTCATTTAAACGCATTTTAACATTTTGACCCAATGTCAAACTGTGGCACAATAATCTGGTGAACCCGCTTCTGTCCCCTATACCAGTTACCGCCGCCCATCGGATTATCATTAAAGCTTTTGTAATCATTATCAGTATTACTGTTGCCGCTTTTCTAATCGAAAACCGCATCCTTCATCAACTAATTGAATTTACAAAAGGGGGCGGGTTAATTACCGCAGCCTTAATTAGTGGATTCCTTTTTACTTCAATTTTTACAACCCCCATCGCCATTAGCTCTCTTTTTATCTTGGGTCAGAATCATCCGCCGCTAATTATTTCTATTATTGCCGCCACCGGGTCAGTTATTGGCGACACTCTATTACTAAAAATTGTTCACGACCATTTAGAAAAAGACATTGAAGCCTTGGCCAAACCCTTTGTCAATCTCACCATCCGCCACATATTAAAAAGCCACCTTTTGCACCTTCCCTTAATCGTTTTGGGGGCTCTCATTATTGCCTCTCCTCTTCCTGACGAAATCGGCATCTCCATCCTGAATTTTGCAAGGGTAAAACGAAGCTGGTTTTATATCATCTCCTACTTTCTAAACTTCCTTGGCATTCTTGCGATTACCTCCCTTGGACGGCTCTCATAAGACACAAAAACCACCACACTTCTCAGTGCGGCGTCGTTATTTCCTTTTTTCGATCGCCTACTCGTGAATAGACCTGAATTCGAAAAGCAGGTTGTATCCAATTCCAGATGCGACAACTGCCCCCACCAAATTCAAAGCTACAATCGCCCCCAAAATAGAGACCGATTCAGCTAAGAAAAGATAACGCCATCCAACTGTTTTTCGACTCTTCAGACCCGAATATGCCAATAGTTCCAAAACACTCGAACCAAGTACAAACAATAAGCCAACAAGAGCTATCGCTGAAAAACCTGATACGACCGCTCCAACAACTGGCGTGTACATCATTGCCACTCCGGAAATCCCAACTAATCCAAGAGCAACTGTCACCATTGAAAGAACTCCAAGGATGCCAAAAATTAAGGCCAACCACGGCGCAACCATAACTAAAACATCAGTTGCCCCCTTGGGAAGGTGGGGAAATTTTACAAATACCGGTTTAACAGCGTCAATTAATTGATCAATTCTTTTATCATTAACCATTTTTTCACCCCCTTTAGAAGCTCTTAATGAGCTCCGCGAATTTAGAGCTTCTTAAGCCCTTCCAAAGCTTCAGCGAAGGAGGGCATTTCTCTTTATCTAAGTCTATCAGTTCATTTCTTTTTTTGCAGACTGACCAATTGAACAATTTCTTGCAAGCTAGTGCTATCTTCCGGCTTTTTCTCGCGCCATCTGACGAGTCTTGGGAATCGAAGGGCAAACCCTGCCGTGTGCATCGGACTTTTGGTCAGCTCGTCAGCTTTAAACTCTCCCACTAGCGCCGGCCGAAACCACGTATCAACGTTCATTATTTTGTTCACCTCGTAACTATTTGGTTTCTCGCCAACCCCTAGCTCCTTGCTCCTAGCTGCTAGTGTTCGCCACTCTTCATCAGTAAGGCCTGTCCCCACTTTTGAAATCGTTTTATAAGTCCCCGTCTTGGCATCATAGACGCCAATCAAAAATGCTCCGACACCA
>CAYPLU010000020.1:7627-10293 GCA_964411775.1 uncultured Gammaproteobacteria bacterium
CGGCATCAACCGTATCCGAAAGCCTTTCTGTGTAACTCCCTTTAAGCTTTATCCAGTTCCATCCCCTGGCCCCCGCTTGATATGTGCCGTCAAGTTTCTTTGCTACAATTCCCTCCAGCCCATGAGCCACCTGCCGCTCAAATATTTTCTCCATCAAAACTGCCTCAGACACGACTTCCATTTCGGCCGGAACAATAAGCTTTCCCTTCCCCACAATTTTTTCTAGGGTTTTTCTTCGATCAGCATATTTTTCCTCAATCAGACTCTGGCCATTCAAAAACAGGCAATCAAACGCCACCAGTCGCAAGGGAACATTTTGCTAAAGCGATCAATATCATATTTTCTTTTCCTCTGAACCGTTTCTTGAAATGGCAAAAATTTCCCGGTTTTTGGATCAAATCCTATCGCTTCCCCGTCCAAGATGACCTCATCACAATCAAGCTCCAAAATTGCTGCCGCCACCAAATCAGGGTACATGGCCGTGACATTCTCAAGCCCCCGGCTGAAAATCCGTACTTTTTCATCTTTTTCCCCAATCCCTGTCTTTTTAAAATGCAGTTGTGTTCTCAAGCCGTCTAGTTTTGGCTCTACCGCACTTTGCCCTCCGGTCTTCTTCAAAATATCCTCCGCATTTGTCAACCGTTCCGCCCGCATGACCAGAATTGGTGTCCCCACCTTCGGCTTAACATGAGACAGCCCACCTATACCCTTTTCTTTAACCTGCGCCGCAATATATCCAAGATCCGGCCTGATGTTATATGCCGTTTCGATGGCTGGTTTATATTTTTTAGTGCCATCGATCATCCAGGATAGCCCGTCAAGAACTGTCATGTCTGAAAATCCCAGGCGCAAATTGTCAACTGGAATCCTTGCTAAAAACCTAGCCGAAATTGAATCGGCTTGCGACAACAACTCTGCAAGAAGCGCTACTTTTTTCTCGACCGATCCCTCTCCACCTGATTTAGCAATCTCCGTCAGTTTGTCGAAAACCTGTGCCACACTTAAGCCGCTTAAGTTTCTTAAACTACCTAAGTTTTCAGCTACCGTCCCCAAATCTCCGCTCTTCTTAAACTGGCCAGTCACTTCTTGGTCTGACATTTCGTAAGCCCTGGCAATTGCCCTAATGACCATTTTCTCCGCCATGCCAAATTCAATTGGTTCAAAAAGCGGGGCAACCCGCCCTTGGGTCAAATAAACCACTTTGTCGATTTCCCCAATCTCAGCATCCAAAAGAAGCCGGGACAAAATCTCAATCATTGCGTTTCTTGAAGCGGTACTTTCAAGTTTTTGAAAATGCTTTGCTAGTTGATTAAACTTCATCTTTTTTTTAAAAAATGCTATCTCATCATGTACCGTGCTGCTTTTGTTTTTCCCTTCTTTCGAATAATTTTCTTATCCATCAAATCTTTAATATCTCGAAGAACAGTATCCTCAGAAACCATTGGCAAAATATCCTTAAACTCCCTATTTGAAAGGTAACCGATTTTTTCAATATATTCCACAATCTTAATCTGCCTTGGATTAAGAAAAATCTGCTGTCCCGCTTGTGCTTTCAACTTCAAATCAAGGGACAGGTGTTGCACCTGATCTTTAACCCGATTAAATTCAATCGCCACTCCTTCAACAAAATATTCCAGCCACTGCGTTAGATCATGATCCCGATTTTGATCTGCCGTTTTAAGAGCGTAATAATATCCAGCCACATTCTTGTCATAGTATTCCTCCAAAGAAAACAACCGCCGGATATCATAGCCTTCGTTAAGCATGATAAGTGTTGCCAATGCCCGGGAAACCCGTCCATTCCCTTCAGTAAACGGGTGAATATGAACTAGTTCAAAATGTGCAATCCCGGCTTTAATAACCGGATTAAGCTCATTAGTTGAAAAATCATTCAACCAATCAAAAAAATCGGCTAGCTGATAAGGAACTTCAACTGCCGCGCTTGGCCGATGGACAATGTCGCCTGTCATCACATCCCGAAGAACCACCGCCACTGATCGATATTTTCCAGTTTCCTCGGCCGGGACAATCCCCTCAACAATAAGCCCATGCAGCTCCTTGAGCGTCTTTTCGTCATAAATCTTTTCCACCTTTTGTTTCCTCGCATTGCCCGCCGAAGCTTCGGCGAAGGAGGGACCAACCGTTTTTCCAAGATAATCAAGCATCTTTCGATAGTTGATTACCTCTTTAATATCTCTGTCCCTTGCCACCACCGTTTTCCCTTCCATCAATTTTCGCACCTCATCAAGATTCAATTCGTTACCTTCTACATGCGTACCATAATGAGCCGCCCGTACTTCCGCCTCCTCCTTAAATTTAGCTTCCCATGCCGGCAACAGTGCCGCCGACTCAACGACCGCTTTAGCACCTTCGATAATCCCAATCTGCCGGAGAAGTTTTGACGTTATAGTAAATTTTGGCTCATACACACTGTCACTTTATCGGAAAATTGGAAACTGTCAATCACCGCTCTTTTCCCGCAGACCGGCTGTAAATTTTCGTCCTCACCAAATTCTGATTGAATTGCCAAGCTCGCGAGCGCATAATCATTCTGATGGTCAAAAAATATTTCTTAAAAATACATCGGCCAAAGATATCTTTCGCGGCTATTCGTCAAGTCGCCTTTGTCTTGAAAGAAACCGGAAAATTAGCTTGGGCCACCCGCC
>CAYPLU010000020.1:10303-12457 GCA_964411775.1 uncultured Gammaproteobacteria bacterium
CACCCGCCCGGAACTCGTTATTGGCACGCTTGTCATGGGTTCTTTTCTTGGTTTAATCACCCTGCCAAGTCTCTACCTCAACCGCGCCATAATTGACACAGCCATCAAGTCTGTTAATTCCCCAAGCCCCAAAGCCGCAATCATTACTGTCAGTACTCTCGTAGTTACCAGAGTCTGTCTTGAAATCCTTCGGAGCATCCTCTCGCGTGTCAGTAATTTCTTCCGTCGAGTCCTAACTCGTTCCTCAAACGCCTACATTGAGCGTTTAGTCGACAAGCAAATTAGTTCCCTTGATATTGCGACCATTGAAGATCCAGGTTTTAAGGACCGCTTTGATCGAATTGAAAAACGTGGGAACGAATCTCTCTGGAATCTAATGGGTGAAATAACCCAGATGCCTCAAAATTTCTTTGGCATTTTCTCGGCTCTCTTCCCCATTTTTTTCTTTAGCCCGATTCTTGTCCTAGTAATCATTGTCCTTGCTATCCCAAACTTCATTGTCGACTCAAAACTCGTCAAGGAAGACTACGAAATCGATAAGTCAATTTCTGGAAAGCGTCGAGTCTGGGGCTGGCTAAATTACCTCATATCAAAACCAAGAAACTACATGGAACCGCGGCTCCTTGGCAACGCCGACTACATGCTCAATCGTCTAAAACTAGTTCAGGATGAGATACTTGGCCTCCGGGAAAAACACCATGCTCGTCAAGTAAAGATCGGTTTGACAAGTAACATTCCCTCCTGGATTTTTGACGCTACCTTCAGCGCTTGGTTATTCGCTCAAGCTATTCTTGGAAAAATAACCATTGGTACGGCCCAAATGCTCTATAACGCCTCGAGTAACTTTCAAAATTATCTTGGCAATCTTCTCAGTAGTCTCGTCAATGTCTACGAGTCCTATCTCTATGTTTCCGACCTTATCTGGCTTCTTAATTTAAAACCACAAATTTCCTCTGGAACTGGAACGGTAGCCAAACACTTCACTAAAGGAATCGAATTTAGAAATGTTTGGTTCCGTTATCCAAAGACTGTTCGCTGGATCTTAAAAGACGTCTCCTTCACTATTAATGTCAAAGAAAATATTGCCATCGTCGGTGAAAACGGCGCCGGGAAAACCACCCTCATTAAACTTCTCTGCAAATTCTACGATCCAACAAAGGGGGAAATTTTGGTTGACGGGAAAAACATCAAAGAGTATAGCAACAAAGCCTACTGGACCAGTCTATCAGCCCTCTTTCAGGACTTTGAACGCTACCCTTTTTCTGCCAGAGAAAGTATTGGTTATAGTGACGTCTCTCGTATTGAAAAACAATCAGAAATTGTTGAGTCTGCTAAAAAAACTGGCATTGATGATTTCATCTCCGAACTGCCAAAAGGTTATGAAAATCCTCTCGATAATGAGTTTGAGGGCGGTGTCGATCCGTCCGGTGGTCAGTGGCAACGAATCGCCCTGGCCAGAACCCTTTTCCGAAAATCTGCCGAAATTATTATTCTAGACGAACCAACGAGTAACGTTGACCCAAAAGCCGAAGAAGAGATTTTTGAAAAAGTAATTGAGCTGGCTAAAGAAAAAAATCTCATTTTAATTTCACACCGGTTTTCTACCGTTCGAAGGGCCGACAAAATCATTCTTATTGAAAACGGCAAACTGACCGAAGAAGGAACCCACGACCAATTGATGAAAAGAGATCGTTCTTATGCAAAATTATTTAACCTGCAGGCAAAAGGTTATCAATGATCAAAATTAACCCCGTCACTGAAACTGAAGCTTCTGGTCAAGTCAAAGAAATTTTTTCTGACATTAAATCCGTCTTTGACATCGATTTCGTCCCCTTCTATTTTCAAATCATTGCCGCCGTCCCCGCATTTCTCAATGAACTCTGGCTCGAACTAAAACCGATCGTCAATTCCGCCGATTTTGCCCAGCTTCTTGATGAGGTAACTAAATCCTCTTCCGAAAAAGCCGAGAAACTAGTCCCCCATGACCCTACAATTAGTCTCCTGGTTACCAAACTCTCTCCGGAGGCAATCGCTTCCCATCGTCAAAAATTTCTGGAAATGCAACGCATCAATATCATTTTCCTTTCGATCTCGATTATTGTTCGTGAAGCCATCAAAGGTTTTGCCATGATCTCTGACAGTCGTTCTCATTTC
>CAYPLU010000020.1:12467-12942 GCA_964411775.1 uncultured Gammaproteobacteria bacterium
AGATTTAGAAAAAATGTCAGAAGAATCAGGTGACACGAGCATTGCGACTATCCCAAACTTACCTAGTTTTTCTATCAACTCTGAAGATCCCTTTTTTCTAGCCTATCTTAAACTTGTTTCTGAGCTGATGGACCGTTTTGACAAAACTAACGACTATCTCTCTCTTCGCCTAGCTCTGGAAAACAAGGTTCAGTTACAAATGCGCCAGATGTCTGTCAAACTCGGCCTCCCCTACGGCAAAATTCTTGAAATTCTCCAAAACCAACCCGAAGCCAATGAACTTATTTACCTTCTCCATGAAGCCTTCCCAAGTTATTTCCCTAAACAGTTTATCTCGGCTGTCATCCTCGAAACTTGTCTCTCGATGAAAAATCCGGTCAGTTTAAGTGCTTCCGAAGAGATATTAAAATTAGCATGAAAGTTCTTCTCTATGGCAAAAATGCGAAGTACCCTTCTGAAATCGAAGCCGTGGTTA
>CAYPLU010000020.1:12952-14022 GCA_964411775.1 uncultured Gammaproteobacteria bacterium
CAAAGAAGATCCCCAAGTCGTGATTACTTTTGGCGGCGACGGCACCTTCATTGGTGCTGAAAGAGATTTCCCCGGTATCCCCAAATTTCCTCTGCGAAACAGTAAGGTTTGTCATATCTGTAGCCCTCTGCCAAATGACGTTTTGATTCAAAAAATTGTGGCCGGGAAAGTTAAAACCAAAACCCTCATTAAACTTTCAACTGAATTCGCTGGTCAAAAATTCGAAGCCCTTAACGAAATCAGTTTGCGGAACAAAACTCAAAACATCACTCTCCGGTTCACTGTTTCCGCAACTCCCACATGTGATGACATCCCCACCGAAGAATTAATTGGCGACGGCGTTATCATCTCAACTCCTTTTGGATCAACGGGCTATTATTACAGCGCCACGCGGAGTTTCTTCTCTGATGGCATTGGTGTCGCCTTCAATAATATTCACAACGCCGATCCCAAACCTGTCGTTCTCTCTGAAACGACCGCGATTACCATCACATTAACCCGGGGTCCAGCTCTTCTGTCTTCGGATAATGATCCGAACATTGTTGAAATTCTCGAAGGAGAATCAATCGCCATAAAAAAATCTAATTCCGTAGCCACCATCCTCGAACCCTTACCCTAACTTCAGAACATCCATCTCGGTTCCCTTAAGAAGATCGACCACTTCTTGCTCCGCCGTCGTCATTACTGTCTGCTGTTTTTTAATTGTTTCCATAACGAGTTCGCGATTACTATCATCGAGTTCTGAAAAAATGTCATCAAGCAACAAAATTGGTCTTTGCCCGGTTTTGTAAAAAATGTACTCAAGTTCGATTATCTTCATTGTAAAAACAGCCAATCGCTGTTCCCCTCGCGAACCAAAACTCTTCACACTTCGCCGCTGGTCTTTTTTCCCCAAAACATTAATTTTGAAGTCATCTCGATGGGGTCCCACCAAAGTTGTGGCCGCTGATAGTTCTTCGCGGGCATATTTTGCTAACCGTTCCGGTGAAATAATGCTGTGGTCATAATGCACAAAAACCGGCATTGGTTTCTCCGGAAAATCGTTCAAATATTCTAAAAACTCTTTTCGC